>LKUH01000133.1 GCA_001412425.1 Candidatus Cloacimonas sp. SDB | reverse complement strand
AAAAGAGTGCCATTTTCAGCAAGTTCGAATAAACCTTTTTTTGTGGATACTGCTCCGGTAAAAGCTCCTTTTTCGTATCCGAAAAGCTCAGATTCAATGAGATTTTCAGGAACAGCAGAGCAATTAATTGAAATTAATGGTCCATTTTGATTGCTTCGATGATGAATTATTTTTGCCAAGAAGGTTTTACCAGTTCCAGTCTCCCCGGTAATTAACACTGGATTGGTGTTGGAACTAGCTATTTCAATTAGTTCTTTAATATTTTTTAGATCTTGGTTTTCTCCAATTAATGATAATTCTTTAATTTCTTTAGATTTGTTGTAGCTTAAATTCTCAGCACCTCGTTCTAAATTTATGGTTCTAATACAATTTTTTATTAAATGATTTAATTCATTAAGATCAAAAGGTTTAGAAAGATAAGAAAAAGCTCCATTTTCAATTGCTTTGAGGGAATTTTCAAAACTGGGGTAGGCGGTGATAAATATAATTTTAGTTTTATCGTTATATTTCATCAAATCTTGACAAAAATTATAACCTTCTCCATCCGGTAGTTTTTGATCGAGCAGGATAATATCTATTTTGTGCTTATGGGATAATTCAATACCTTCTTGACCATTTTTTGCGGTGTAGGTTGAAAATTTTTTTGGCTTAAGGTAATCAGATATAGACTGGCAGAGAAACTGATCATCATCAATAATTAGCACTGTATTTTGATGGTCATTCATGATTACCCGCCATCATCTGAAGGCTGAAAGTAGTGCCTATCCCTGGTTTGCTGTTGACTGAAATTGATCCGTCCATTTTCAACAGAAGTTTCCGGGCGATAGTTAATCCTAGTCCAGTGCCCGTAGCTTTAGTGGTGTAGAATGGTATAAATAGCTTATCCAGTTCATCATCAGATAAACCGGTTCCATTGTCATTGATAGTTATGGATATAGTTTTGCCGGTTTTTTCTACTTCAATAATAATTTTTGGATACAGCACCTCTTTTACCGCATCCATGGCATTAGTTAGTAAATTTAATAATATTTGCTGCAAAGCTCTGGTGTTAGCTTTTACTAAACTTACTTTTGAATTTATATTTACAGATAAAGAAATTCCTCTTTTTTTTACATCTTTTTCAATTAATTTT
>LKUH01000132.1 GCA_001412425.1 Candidatus Cloacimonas sp. SDB | reverse complement strand
GGTCTGAGTATTCCCGGTCTGACAAATGGCATAACATCTCCTTAATGACACCCGCTAAGAGCAAACGTAGCGAAGCTCGAAGCGCTGGTGGTAGTGAGGCAAGCTGAAGACTAGTGTAACGAAGTCTGAAGCGTAAGCCGAACTATCCAATCCCGATACATCGGGATTGGGAATTATCCTAGAAGCGGAGCGACGTAGGACAACCTTTAACTACAATATAAAGACCAGCACCACTTTGTCAAGACTATATAAGCAAAAGACTCCAATCAACTTGAAACTTAGAACATTAAACTGTTTTCACCCTTTACCTTTCACCCTTCACTCTTCACATTGTTTTAAAATTTTTCCTTGCATTGTATTCGATATAGGATTATTTAAATTCCGTCCCATTTGGCAGAGGGTATCAATGATGCCTTTGGTTCTGCATGATTATCTAAAATATATTTGTAAGGTATAAATATGACGCAAGTTCATGTCGTCGCAAAAAGAGACTTTCTTGAATCTTTAGCATCAGCACGCCCTTTAATTGCTTTATCAGAACTTATTTGGAATGGATTAGATGCGGGCAGTGATCATGTCGAAATTACAGTCATTCCGAACGATATGCAAGGCCTACAAGAAATCCGTGTCCGCGATCATGGATATGGAATAGATCACTCAAAAGTAGAAATGCTTTTCGGTAGTCTTGGTGAATCGTGGAAAAAGGAAAAGGAGCGTGAAAATGGACGAGCACTCCATGGTAAAAGTGGAAAAGGCCGTTTTAAAGTTTTCACTCTTGGTGATCGTATTGAATGGAATACGACATATAAACGCGATGGAAAGACTTACTATTACAAAATTACTGGTAATTTCAATACCATTGATAATTTTGAAATTGCAGATCCTGTCGAAACGAAGAACGATTCATTAGGTACAGAGGTAGTTATCTACAATATTAAGCGTGATTTTCGTTCACTATATAAAAATGATGCACCCATAGAATTGGCCAAGGTTTTCTCGCCATATTTAACTGAATATCCCAACGTTAGGATAAAATATAATGATGTTGATATTGACTCCAAAAGTGTTCAGACAAACAAAGAAGATTATGTATTAGATTCCATAAAACTTGAAAATGGTCGTACAATAAAAACAATTGTTTCAATCATTGAGTGGAATATACCTACTGATCGTGCTTATCATTTGTGCGATGCAAGTGGAATATCGCTTCATGAGTTAGAAGTACCTGACAAGATACGAGCTCCCGGCTTTAACTTCACGGTCTATATTAAATCAGATTATTTTCGTGAAATGGCTAAGTCAAATCAGTTAGAAATGGGAGAGATGCATCCTGATGTTAGAATAATATTTAATGCTGCTAAAAACAAAATAAAAGAGCATTTTAGACAGAGAATTGTTGAAACGCAAGGCAAGATAGTTGACCGTTGGAAAGAAGAACAAATTTATCCGTATGAAGAAAAATCTAATCTTACACCTCTTGAAAAAGCAGAACGTCAGGTATTCGATATATTAGCTGTCAATGTGCAAGGTTTGTTACCTTCATTTGAAGATGCTGATGTCAAATCTAAAAAGTTTACATTTCGTCTTCTTGCACAAGCAATTCAAGAGAATCCGGCATCTGTGCAAGAAATAATAACGGAAGTTCTCGGGCTGAAAAAAGAAGCGCAAGATGATCTTGCAGAACTTCTCAAAAAAACACCACTTGCATCAATAATAAGTTCAGCAAAAATAGTTGCCAACCGTTTAGATTTTCTTGCTGGTTTAGAAATATTACTATTTGACAAAAAGACAAAGAAACAACTTCTTGAGCGTGATCAATTACATAAAATTTTAGAAAATGAAGCGTGGCTTTTCCATGAAGAATTTACTTTGGCAGGAAGGGAAGAACGACTTGAAGAAGTTCTCCAAAAGCACTTAGAAAAACTTGGCAAACGTGAAGAAGATCCTTCACCCGTAATAATAGGAAACGGGAAAACGGGACGCGTAGATCTAATGTTACATAAGGTTATTCAACCGCGGACAGGAGAATACGATTACTTAATTGTCGAGCTCAAACGGCCTTCTAAAAAAATAAATGCAGATGTCCTTCAACAAATACAAAACTATGCATTTGCTGTAGCGAACGATGAACGTTTTCATGGTGTACCAGCCAAATGGACATTCATTGTTATATCTAACGAACTTGATGATTACGCTCTCAACATGGTAACCCAACGAGACAGGCCTAAATGGAAAGTATACGATAGTGACAAACTCAATATCACAGTATGGGCAAAACCATGGGCTGAAGTGATTAATGAAGCACGTGCACGCCTGCAATTTTACAAAAATCAGCTGTCTTACGAGGCGGATCGTGACAGTGCAAAAGCATATTTGAAGAAAACACACGCTAAATTTATACCAGTAGAAATTGAAAGCAATGAATAAATGAAATAAGATAAATAAAGATGTATGAATTATAGATAAAAAAATGGATTAGGATTGATTTATAACTTGGCTTAAATAATAGATATTTGATTGAAAAGAATAATTTTATGTAACCGAGAGTTTATAATATATGAAATATTTAGGTGCCCTTGAAGCACGTCTAATGTCAAACATAAGCAATTGTTTGAAAGATTATAACGTCGATTTCAAAGGACCAGTCATTGTAGGGCTTTCAGGTGGGAAGGATAGTATCACACTTTTGCTACTTCTCAACAAAATGGGATTTAAAGTAATACCTGTTATTGTTGATTTAGGTTATAAAAACTTTGATGCTCAATCTATTGCTTCATATATTTCCCAATTTAATCTAGTAGCCAAAGTTATATCTGTAAAAAATCCAAACATAATTAAGCGCCTTTCTTGCAGCACGCGCTCAAAAGTGTTATCAAATATGCAATTTCTTGCCTCACCTGGGGGTATGACTCCGTGTAGTGCATGTAGTCAGACCAAACGGAGTATACTAATCAATGAAGCAAAACGACATTCTGCTCGATGGATAGTTTTCGGGCATCATAGAGATGACTTTCTGACAACTGTTCTTAAAGATTACTTTATTAATCAGTATTACAAAATGTTAGGTTCATACGATGCAGAACGTTTCAAACTGTTTGTTCGAAATACTTATATTGACCTATGTCAATTAAATTGTATGGTTCATAAACAATTGGCCGCCACAATGGCATTACGTTTGTCCCTTGCTAACAGGATAGAATTAGTGCGCCCTATGATGTATATACCTGAAGTTGATATAATTAATTTTAAAAAGATATCAAACATTAAGGCTTTCGGTTCAGGTTGTGCTCATGAGGTGTTTAACAGCGGTCAAATAATACCGATTACAAAGCGCGAAATTGTTCATTATGATCTCAGACGTCGGCTGCAAGAATCATCGAAGCTTGGTCATAGTATACTTGCAATTGCTTTGAAAAGCCTTGATCGGCATGGTCGTCTTCGTTCTAATCCCAGAGCCATGCGAGATCTAATTTTGCCAGGATTTGAATCCAACAATCGGTTATTTGCATATACATAGACTGCAAAAGAGGAAATGTACAATACTGTGAAGAAACCTTGGTTTATAGCTATTTCTGGTGTAATGGGTGCTGGTAAGACAACATTATCAAGAGGTTTAGCACAAATTTTGAATTGGTCATATGCGCCAGAAAATATAACAGCAACCCTCTATTTGAAAGACTTTTTTACCAATAGAAAGCGTTGGGCATTTGAAACCCAAACAGCATTCCTAGTTCACAAAGCACTACAAGTACAAGGCATCCTTCAACAGAATCATAACTTAATTCTTGATCGTTCTCTTTTTGAAGATTTAGAAATATTCGCAAAATATTTTTACGATCAAGGTGATATAGATGAAAGATCATATAAAACATATAATGCTATAGCAGCGCATTTTCTTGATGCGATACCAACACCTGATATAATAATATATTGTGACTGCCCTATAGAAATTATCAAGGATAGGATTCCTAAACGCGACAAAGCGTATCAAGATTTGTATCCGCCTAATCATGTTGATAAAATATATGATCTATATGAAAAATGGCGTAATAATTATCAGCAGAGTGCCCTATATCGATTAGATACATTTTCTGTAGATAGTCGACGTCAAGATATTTTGGAAATTATTGCAAAAGACGTGATTGATATTCTTGAGAAGCAACGAAATACATCACAAGTATATCAATACAACTTATTTGATGTATCATCTGAAAACCTACGTCGAGATGCTCACTTTTTAACGCAAATTTTTACGCCGAATGAATTTACTGATCAACCTAGAGGTCCATTGGCTATTCCTCCACGCCAAGTTAAAATAACAAAATATCCTTCTGCTTACATTGCGGCACCATTTACAGATCGCACGGTACCTATTGAATCGGAACAAAATCTTTTATTAGAAAATGAATTGGAACATGGATTGTTAAGAAAGGGAAGTTATCGCAAAGAATTACTCGATATTACAAAAGCGTTGGAACAGATGGGTATATATTCTATTTTGCCACACCGTGATGTTAATGAATGGGGTAAACGAAAACTTTCACCTAATAAAGTTATAGAGTTATGTACAGAATATGTAGAAACGACAGATATATTTATTGGAATCCTTGGAATGAGTCATGGTTCACATTACGAATTTGGCATTGCTAGAGGGTTAAGAAAACCTGCAATAATTATTAACTGCGAAGAAATACAACAGTCTTTTATTGCTTCAGGTATCTTTGAGATACAAAATACAGTGCTCTTATTGAGATGTGAAAAAATGAGCCAAATACCAACTCTATTACTAGACGATAGAACAAGAGGTTTCATGAGGCAACATATACCAATTCGATAGTGAGGAGGTTTTTTATGCTGAAGAAAATTGTTAATTGTTACGATGGCCTTTCGATAGGGATTCAAGTATTTATTTCGGCTATTGGTGTAGCGATACCATTCTATTTTGCTGCTTATCTTTCTTATTCTGTATCTGAAATAGGTAAACAAGGTGATACAAAAGCTTTTTTATTCCATGCTGTTATTTTCATTATCTTGTTGATAATGATTTTTTTTATATCAAGATATCTTACCACCATAAGAGAGAGTCTTCATAAAGAGCGGTCTGACAGACAGGCTGCTCTATTACATGCTTATACTAATGTAGATAGGCTCGTAGTAAGTAAACTTGTAAACATTAATAATGGTAATATCAATGAAAATAAATTTGTGGAAACATTTGTTACTTCGATAAAAGATATTCAGAATTTAGTAGAGGCAACATTCAATACTTTCGAAACAGCTTTTGGACAATCGTCTACCATAGAAGCAAGAGTAGATTTTGAAGTAACATTTATGACTAAGTCTTATCTCGATGGTGAAATCACGATACCAGCATGTGCTAACCGTGAAGGCCGCGCACCGAGGAGCATGATTCATAGGACTACTAATCATAAAATCTATGAAAATAGCATAACAGCAACAATTTATAGGGAACCTAGGCCTTCGATGCACATTATTGAGGATACAAATAGTGGTAAGGTTTCATATCAAGAACTCTATCCTGGTGAAACCAAAAGAATTAAATCATCAATAGTGTTTCCAGTTCTTTCAAACGCGAATGAGTTATTAGGAACGCTTGTAGTTCATTGCGATAAATCAAGCTTTTTCAAATGTGAAAATGAAAAATATTGGCACGATTTATTAGAAATATTTTCTAAAAGAATGGCGCTTCATAAAATGCAAATGGATGCAATAATGAATTATATATCCAAATCAGGTGTGGAATTAAAAATTCTTATACCGAATTTCAATTTTTGATTCTATTTATTTTTACGTGCAAGAACAGAAACAGATTTTTTAGAATGAAAGTATTTTTCTGAGAACGGCTTGGCTGTCAAGTTGCTGTTCTATTTTGAAAGAGGAAAGGATCGATGCATGAACTCTCGAAGAAATTTTGAATGAGAAAAGGGGTCAAGTTTTACTTGGCACATGGTATATTTTCAGAGGGCGTTATCATGATTCACAATAACAAACCATTTGTCAAAGCAGGATATTGGGGATTGTTCGTCATTGTAGTGAGTGTTTTGCTGCTTTTTATCTTTCCGTCGAAAATGCCGTCACTGCCCAAGGGCTTTGTCACTCCCATTATCGCGTTCGAATTTATTCAAACAAAAGCTGAAGTGATAAATATGTTCGGCAGCGAAGACATCGTCATGCGGGACAAATTGGTTCGTGCCATGGATCTCGGTAACCGGCTGGATTATTTTTATATGTGCCTGTATTCGATTTTCCTGCTGATGATTTCGGTTAAATGCGCCGCGCTTTCCAAAAATAAATATTATTATGCCGGTGCGGCGCTCGCCATGGTGGTATTAGCCGCCGACGCACTGGAAAATGTACAATTGCTGGGAATCACAGCGAACCTTTCAAACGGGAATTTTGATACTCAACTTCAACTGCTTCATTGGTTTACCTGGATCAAGTGGGGCGGTATCGCATCGATATTTCTGGTGCTTGCTCCCTGGTTTTTAAAAGGGTCGCGGTTCTCAAAAATAATCGGCATCACGGGTGTTTTAAGTTTTATTCTGGGCGCCATGGCCTTTATGAATCGTTCGATGATGAATGAAATATTTTCCTTATCGGTTGCGGTGATGTTTGTGCTGATGATTATCTATTGCTTCACATATAAAGTTAACACGAATGCATGATTTATTGACGGAAGACACTTAAAGTTAGGTTTTGAAATATAAGTTTTTCGAATCCCGCGACTTGCAATCCCCCGGCTCCTGAGGCTGTGTCATAATTGCAAATATTGGCTGTGCGTAATGAGAAATGTCCCTCGCTGGCGGGGGTAGGGGGTGGAAGTTTTTAAAA
>LKUH01000131.1 GCA_001412425.1 Candidatus Cloacimonas sp. SDB | reverse complement strand
CTAAAGATAGGGAAAAAAAGTTGCAGAAAATTTTTAATACCTGGTGCAAGAATCATAATCAAAAGTTCTCCCGAGCCAAAGAAGTTATTTTATCCCAATTCAAGATTATCAAACAATTGAAAGATTTTAAATTAGATCATTTGAGAATTCCTTAGCCTCTTGAAATGTTTCTGTTCAGGGGGAAGGTCCTTGTTGACTGGGATAAGGCCTTTACCTTATTGGCTGGAACAGGGACTCAACCCTTGATAGAGGAAGAGGTTATGGTTACATATCAAATTGCTATTAAATACGTAAATTGACATTGTTTTTTTAGGGTGTTATTCTTTTATTTGATAATCTAGCATATAAATTGATTCCACTGAAACTTTTGTATTTAAAATAAATGTAAAAGAATAGGAGGTGAAATAAAAAATTCATATTTATCATTAATGAAATCTAAATAAATTGAAAGAAATTAGAGAAGTATAAAAAATGAAAGGAGAAAAATGAAATGAAAATAAATAGATTAATAGTACTGGCATTGGCATTATTACTATTTATGGGCATGACCATAAGCGGCATTGCCCAGGAAAAAGTTCTGGTTTTTGGTAGTAGTGGAGATGCCTCTCGCCTGGATCCAGGTGATGTAACAGACGGTGAATCTATTCAAAGAATGGATAATATCTTTGAAGGATTGGTAGAATATGAATCAGGTTCTACTGAAATAAAACCATGTCTGGCAGAATCATGGGAAGTTTCTGAAGATGGAACAGAGATTGTTTTTCATCTGAGAAAGGGAGTTAAATTTCACGACGGTACTGATTTCAATGCTGATGCCGTTGTTTTCTCTTTTGAACGTCAGTATAATCCCGAACATCCCTATCATCAATACGGTGAGTGGGCTTACTGGGGGTATATGTTTGGTGATGTTGATCGAATGGAAAAAATTGATGATTATACCGTGAAGCTGGTACTGGAAAATCCCAACGCCTCCATTATGACTAGTTTAGCCATGTTTACCGTTTGTATTGTCAGTCCGACCAATGCCGAACAATACAAGGAAGATGCCTTTTCGCATCCTTGTGGCACCGGTCCGTTTAAATTTGTAGAATGGGTCAAGGATGATCACATCACCTTGGAAGCCAATGAAGATTACTGGAGAGAAAGGCCAAATTTGGATCAACTGATCTTCAGAGTTATCCCCGATCCCTCTGCGCGATTGCTGTCCCTGGAAGTCGGTGAAATTCATGGTATGGAATATCCCGATCCGGCAGATTTTGAACGCATTGAATCCAATTCTGACCTGAAACTTATGAGCGAGCCAGGAATGAACATTGGTTATATGGCCATGAACACCGGTTATGGTTTCATGGATACCAACAAAAATGGGAGAAAAGATGATGATGAACCATTGGAGAAAACCCCTGGCTATTTTGAACCTCTTACAAAGAAGGAAGTAAGACAGGCAATTAATATGGCAATTGATAAAGAGGCTATTGCTAGAGATATCTATATGGGAACTGCCTCTGTTGCCAAAAATGGCATGCCTCCATTTATGCTGGGATACAATGATGAGATAGAAGATTATCCTTATGACCCCGAAAGAGCCAAAGAATTATTAGCTGAAGCCGGTTATCCGGATGGCTTTGAAGTAACCTTACATGTCATGCCTGTTTCCAGACCTTATATGTTCGATCCTCCAAAAATTGGTGAGGCTATCCAAAGTTACCTGGCAGCAATTGGCATTACAGTTAACTTCTATCAGGTAGATTGGGGTACATACTTGCAGGAAACTGAAGCTGGACAACATCAGATGTGTCTCTTAGGATGGACTGGTGATAATGGTGACCCGGATAACTTCATGAATGTGCTCTACGGATTGAATGCCTGCAATATTGGAGCTGCCGGGAATTATGCTTTCTATACCAATGAAGAGAACCAGGAATTTTTAACTAAAGCCTTGAGAACATATGATATTGATGAAAGAGCAGAACATTACATGAAAGCTCAAGAACTAATCCATGAAGATGCTGGATGGGTATATTTAGCTCATGCGAACCAGAGTATAGTTTTCCGCAAGAATATAGAAGGATATGTATTGCATCCTACTTCCAGAAAATTCTTCTATCCTGTTGATATAAAATAGTAAATCAAACAAAAAAAAGGGGGGGTGGATCTTTT
>LKUH01000130.1 GCA_001412425.1 Candidatus Cloacimonas sp. SDB | reverse complement strand
AGGTACTCTTCAGGAAAAAATTTACTCTCTGAATAAAAAAAAATATACTGAATTTTTGCCTTTGAAATTACACAAAATACTCATATATCTCAAATATTTTGTCCTTGCAGTTACTTTAAGCAAAGCAATTCTACTTATTCAATACAGTTATTTTAAGATCTGCCCGGTCCTTCTGATCTCGTTCTTTTCCAGAATAGCTTTACCCGGTATTGTCTTCTTAGTTGTATTTATGATTTTAAGTTTACTGATAGAAAGGTTCTGGTGCCGTTATTTATGTCCCTATGGTGCTTTAATGAATATTTTTCAACTAGCTGGAAAACTTTCAGGAATAAAAAGACAGAAAATTATTAGAAATTTGCCAGAAAGCATCAATTGCAAGAATTGTTTAAATTACTGTCCCATGGGAATTGAACTTGGCGGAAATAACATTATAGAAAGTGTGGAATGTATTCATTGTCTGAAATGTGTACGGGTATGTCTAAAATCTGATCCTGCCTGTATTAAATGTATTTATAAAGATAATCTATAGCTTTTTTACCTTGAGGAATGCTTTTAAAACATTATTCAGTAATAACGCAGTTGTAACTGAACCTACACCACCAGGTACTGGTGTAATTGCACTGCATTTTTCCAGACAATCCTCAAAATCAATATCTCCTACATATTTTAATCCTGCATCGGGTTCCTGGATTTGATTGATCCCGACATCAATTAAAATACTTCCCTTTTTTATCATATTCGCTTTCACAAAATGCGCTTTGCCTATTGCTGCTATAAGAATGTCAGCCTGAGTTGTTATACTTTTCAGATCTTCTGATCTGCTGTGACAAACCGTTACTGTAGCATTACCGGTTTTATTCTTTCTTAACAGAAGATTAGCCAAAGGTTTTCCAACAATGTTGCTTCTACCTAAAATTGTCACCTTCTTACCGGAAGTTTCTATGTCGTAAAAATCTAATAGGGCCAGAACCGCTTCAGCTGTAGAAGGTATAAAGCCAGCTTTATCAAGTAACAGCTTTCCCATGTTTAAAGGATGAAACCCATCTACATCTTTATCCGGATTGATCGAGTTTATAACTACATCCTCAGCAAAATTTGCGGGGAAAGGTTTTTGGATCATTATACCATGAACATTTTTATCATTATTCAATTCTTGAATTATCTGTAAAAAAACTTCTGAGGAAA
>LKUH01000129.1 GCA_001412425.1 Candidatus Cloacimonas sp. SDB | reverse complement strand
GAAAGAGGGGTAGTTATTAATGAATGAAATTCTGAAAAAGATTGGGAAGCTGGGGATCGTTCCGGTTGTAAAGATTGAGAATTCAAAAGATGCTATACCATTGGGTAAAGCACTGCTTGAAGGGGAACTTCCAATTGCTGAGATTACATTCAGAACAGCTGCTGCTGAAGATTCTATCAAAGTCTTGACTGATCAATTACCAGAACTTTTAGTTGGGGCTGGCACTGTTTTGACAATCGAACAGGCAAAAAAAGCTGTTGCAGCCGGTGCTCGGTTTATCGTTTCCCCAGGCTTCAATAGTAAAATTGTAGACTACTGTTTGCAGAATAATATTGTTGTTACCCCTGGAGTTAATAATCCTACCCAAATTGAGATGGCTTTGGAGAAAGACCTTGAAATAGTTAAATTTTTCCCTGCAGAAGCCTCAGGTGGCCTGGCTCTATTAAAAGCAATGTCTGCTCCTTACTCCATGATTAAATTTATTCCTACCGGAGGTATTAACCAAAATAATTTCTTATCATATCTTGCCCATAAGCAGGTACATGCTTGCGGTGGCAGTTGGATGGTTAAATCTGATCTTATTTCTTCAGGCCATTTTAAAGAGATTACTGCTATGTCTAGAGAAGCTGTCGCTACTTTATTGGGATTCCAGATAGCTCATCTCGGTATAAATGAAGAAAATAAGGAAGATGCCTTTAACTCTGCCACGTTACTGTCACAGATTTTTAATTTCACTGTAAAAGAGGGAAATAGTTCTATTTTTGCCGGCTCAGGAGTCGAAATAATGAAGAGCAAATGCCTGGGTGAACATGGACATATTGCTATAGCTACTAATGATATCCAAAGAGCAATAGCTTATTTGGAAAGAAGAGGTGTTTCTATTCTATCCGAAACAGCAAAAGAATCAGAAGGAAAATTGAAATCAATATATTTGGAGAAAGAAGTATCTGGTTTTGCTATTCATCTGATGCAGAGATAATATTTCAAAAGGAGGAAACAATGAAGATGGGTAAATACATCACATTTGGTGAAATTATGCTCAGACTGAAACCACCTCAGACTGAAAGGTTTTTTCAGAGTCCGTTGCTGGAAGCTACCTTTGGAGGCGGAGAAGCCAATGTTGCAGTCGGGTTAGCCAGGTTAGGTCTTGATGTATCTTATATTTCCGTTATTCCTGAAAATCCTATTGGTGAGGCTTGCATAAGAGAGCTAAACAAACAGGGAGTTAAGACCTCTTCTGTTTTGAGAAAAGGGGATAGATTGGGTATTTATTTTCTGGAAAACGGTTCAAATCAAAGACCCTCAGTAGTTGTCTATGATAGAGCTCATTCAGCAATTGCCGAGGCATCAAGTGAAGACATGAACTGGGATGAAGTTTTTGAAGAAGCAAGCTGGTTCCATATATCCGGTATTACCCCCGCTATTTCTCTTTCAGCAGCTGAGTTTTCGTTAAAGGCAGTACAAACGGCAAAAGAGAAAGGTGTCAAAGTTTCCTGTGACCTTAATTACAGAAAAAAACTCTGGAAATATGGGAAATCTGCTCCGGAAATAATGGGCGAGATTGTCAAATATACTGATATTGCCATAGGGAATGAGGAGGATTGCCAGAAATCACTGGGAGTAAAAGTTGATATCGATGTAGAATCTGGAAGGCTTCAGGCTGATAAATACAAAGAGTTAACTAACCAGGCACTGGCTCTTTATCCTAATTTAGAAAAAGTCGCAATTACATTAAGAGAAAGTTATTCTGCAGATTACAATGGTTGGTCAGCAGTTTTGAATAACCGCAAAGATTTTTGTGTTTCCAAAAAATATGAAATCCATAACATAGTTGATAGAGTTGGCGGAGGAGATGCCTTTGCCGCAGGTCTAATCTATGGTTTAAACTGTCTCCAGGATGACAGAGAGGCCCTGGAATTTGCAGTGGCTGCATCCTGTCTGGCCCATACCATACCAGGAGACTTGCCTTTGATTTCGCTTGATGAAGTCAAAAAGCTTGCAGCGGGTTCCGGCTCAGGGAGGGTACAGAGGTAATTTGAGTTTATAAAGAGACTATTTATTAGAGAATATTATTAATACATTATGTTTCTTAGAGAAATTTTTCAAAAAAATAGGAGGAGAGAAAATGCAAATAAGAGATGGGGTTAATGCAAAGGATTTTAAGCATTATACCACTGAGAGAATCAGAAATGATTTTTTGATTACTGATTTATTTACCAAAAGTGAAATTAATATGACTTATAGTAATATTGACAGAATAATTGCCGGTAGTGCTTGTCCTTTAGAAAAGCCTCTGCGTTTAGAAGCGGGAAAAGAAATAGGTGCTGAATATTTCTTAGAGAGGAGAGAATTGGGTGTAATTAATATTGGTGGCAAGGGAACTGTGAAGGTAGATGATAAAAAATATCAACTGGAATCTCGGGATGGTCTTTATGTTGGTATGGGTGCGAAAGAAGTAAGTTTTGAGAGTGAAAATAGTGATGGATATGCCAAATTTTATTTGGTCAGTGCACCAGCCCATAGAACATATCCTAATGTAAAAATAAATATTAATGATGCCAAACCTCAACATGCCGGTTCATTGGATAATTCCAATAAAAGGACTATTTACAAATATGTTCATCCCGATGTTGCCAAAAGCTGTCAACTATTAATGGGAATGACTCTACTGGAACCGAAGAATGTTTGGAATACCATGCCTTGTCATACTCATGCCAGAAGAATGGAGGTTTATCTCTATTTCGATATGTCAGAAGATGACGTTGTTTTTCATTTAATGGGAGAACCAGATGAAACCAGACATATTGTTGTCAGAAACGAACAGGCAGTAATCAATCCAAGTTGGTCCATTCATTCGGGAGTAGGTACTGGTAACTATACTTTTATCTGGGGAATGATTGGAGAAAATCAGACTTTCTCTGATATGGATGATGTTTGTATGAAAGACCTTAAGTAGGTAAATAAATAAAGAGGAGTAGAGCTATGATTCTTGAAAAATTTAAGTTAAATGGCAAAGTTGCTCTGGTCACCGGTTGTACTACTGGGCTAGGTCAGGGAATAGCTATTGGATTGGCTGAAGCTGGAGCAGATGTTGTAGGCGTTGATTATGTGGATGATGCTACAGATACAAAGAAAGCTATTGAAGAACTGGGAAGAAAATTTATATATTTAAAAGAAAATTTACTTTCAATTGAACCGATTAGCAGAATTATGGAAACTATTTTAAAAGAATTTGGTACATTGGATATTCTGGTAAATAATGCTGGAATTATCCGAAGAACCGATGCCCTTGAATTTTCAGAAAAGGACTGGGATGAGGTAATGAATATAAATCTGAAAACAGTCTTTTTCTTAAGCCAGGCAGCAGGGAGACAGTTTGTTAAGCAGAATTCACCCGGTAAAATCATTAACATTGCATCCATGCTATCTTTCCAGGGAGGTATTAGGGTACCATCTTATACCGCTAGTAAAAGTGGTGTAATGGGAATTACTCGTCTTTTGGCAAATGAATGGGCAAAATACAATATTAATGTTAATGCAATTGCTCCGGGATATATGGCAACCAATAATACGGCAGCCTTGCGCAAAGATAAGGAGAGAAGTGCTGAAATTTTGGGTCGTATTCCAGCAGGCAGATGGGGTACTCCAGAAGACTTGAGAGGGATATCTGTTTTCTTATCTTCCGCTGCTTCCGATTATTTAAACGGAGCAATTATACCGGTTGACGGAGGCTGGCTGGCTAGGTAATTGCATAAGACTGAAATCAATACTTGTTTGTCACTTTGCTAAGATGCTAAGAAATTTTAATTTTAATAAAGTATCTAAAAGACAGGGGATATTGTATTAAATTTACTAAAATAATCTATTAAGGAGGTAATCGAAAGACAATTATGAAGAAAATAAGTTTTATCATTATCGTAACTTTAATCCTGGCCTTAGTCTCTTTCCAGCCTGGCATGGCTGCCGAGGTTATCAAGGTAGGACACGGACACAGCACCACTCATCCGGTACATCTGGGCTTTGAGCTGTTTAAAGCCGCAATCGAACTAAAGACCGATGATTTCACCGTAGAGATCTTCCCCAACTCCCAGCTGGGAAGTGAAGCCGAAATGGCTGAAATGACCAAACTGGGAACCATGCAAGGTGTCATGTTCGGTCGTTTTGAATCCATGGGTAAACAGCTCTACACCCCGGCATTGCCCTTTGTCTTTGAAGACTATGACCATGTCAACAGGGTCCTAAACGGTCCTATCGGAGACTACATCGCATCCTTTACCGAAGACAATGGTCTTAAATTATTAGGCTGGGCCCATTCTGGCTTCAGACAGATTACCAATGGCGTCAAACCCATCAAATCTCCAGCTGACTTTGAGGGACTGAAGATGAGAACACCTCCCCTGGAGAACATCTTGCAGACCATGGATGCCTTTGGTGCCAGTGCCACTTCCATCCCTTACAATGAGCTTTACATGGCCCTTAAGACCGGCGTGGTGGACGGACAGGAAAATCCCTATGTCAACATCGTCTCCGAAAAATTCTATGAAGTCCAGAAATACTTAACAGAGGTCAACTACATCTACATGCCCGGACCCTTCTGCGTAGGCTTGGACTGGTGGGAAGGTCTCTCAGCGGAACATCAGAAGATAGTTGACGATGCTGCCAAGGTAGCAACCATGTACACCAACTATATTACCGAATCCACCGAAGCACAATACAAACAAGAATGTATCGACCAGGGCATGGAGATCTATGAACCGACCGCAGAGGAAAGACAGGCCTTTATCGACATGGCCCAACCGGTCTATGATCATTTCATAGAGATGGATGCCAGTATTCAAGAGCTCATCGAGTTGATACAAAACAGTTAAATTAAAGAAGATCCCCTGTCTTTAAAATAACCTATTTGGAGATAAGATATGAAAAATCGATTTCACGAAAGCCTAATAAGGATAAACGATATACTCACCAGTGTCTTGTTCTTGGCCATGCTCCTAACGGTGATCGGGGCAGTCATCTTACGCTACGTGTTTGGCTTTTCCTTCCGCTGGACAGATGAATTGGCCCGTTATCT
>LKUH01000128.1 GCA_001412425.1 Candidatus Cloacimonas sp. SDB | reverse complement strand
CTGACGGAAATCAAAATTGTAATTGGAATCAAAAAATTATGAGAAAAAAAGATATTGTAAATCTTGTTTTATTCTTGGTTGTCCTTGCTATAGGATATATTTTACATATTAATAGAACTTATCGCCATACCCGCAGTGAATTTAAGCTTGATACAATAGTTGAGCTGGATATTTTAAGCAGAGATAAAAATATAGAGTCCCTTCTGGACAGCGTTTTCCTGATGATAGATGCTTTTGACAATCGATTTTCCTACTACAAAACGGATAGCGAATTATATAAAATCAATCATTCACCTCTGGAGAAATTTTATATTTCACCGGAATTTTATGAACTTCTGAAGCTGGGAAATCTGGTTTATGTGCAGTCTGACTCACTTTTCGACCTTACTGTCGGCCCTTTAACAGATATCTGGAATATCGAAAGTGAAATAATTCCAGCTCAACCGGAGATCGAAACTGCGAAAAATAGGATTGGTTTTTACAAAATCTCTTTTTCTGACACCACATTGCTGAAATCGGAAGAGGTTAAACTGAATTTAGGTGGAATTGCCAAAGGATACATCATCGATAGGATAGCCGCTTTTCTGGAGCGAAAAAACATAATTTCAGGTACGATAAATATTGGCGGTGACATATTACTCTTCGGCCAGAAAAAACCTCTGAATATAGGAATTCAGCATCCCAGAAAGGAAAGAAATCAAATAATTGAGGTATTAAGTGTCGCCAATAAGGCTGTTGTTACTTCCGGAGATTATGAAAGATTTTATATTAAGGACAGCATTCGGTATCACCATATTATCGATCCCAAAACCGGATTCCCGGCTAATCGCAATCTATCTGTTACAGTTATTGCCGATAAAGCAGTAATTGCCGATGCCTATTCTACAGCTTTCCTGTTAATGGAAAGAAACAGAGCGATTGCACTGGCTGATAGCATTGATAATCTGGAAGCCCTGATCTTTTATGAAGAAAATGAGGAAATAAAGAAAATAGGATCTCGTCGTATCGGCGAATACCTGTTGACTGAATAGAGGAAAATTATGAATACAAAAACTGATATTCAAAGCCAGAAAGATATTAGAAATATTACAATTGATAAAGTCGGAGTCAAAAATATCCGTTATCCCATTATTGTCGATGACAGGATCAACGGGACTCAGAATACAGTAGCTGATCTTGATATCTGTGTGGAGCTTCCGCATGATCACCGTGGAACGCACATGAGCAGATTCATTGAAGTTCTCAACCGTTTTCATAATGAATCACTGATAAAGAACCTTAAAACTTTTCTACAGGAAATAAAAAAAGCTCTCAAAGCAGATACAGCCTATACCACTATCAAATTTCCTTATTTCATTAAAAAGAAAGCTCCGGTCTCCAAAATCGAATCACTGCTGTCTTATAACTGCTTTTTTGAAGCCTCGCTGAAACAGGATTATCAGCTCGCTATTGGTGTTGAAGTACCTGTAACCAGTCTCTGTCCCTGTTCCAAAGAGATCAGTGAATTCGGAGCTCATAATCAGAGATCGCTTGTAACCTTGCAAGCCACCCTGAAAGAATTTGTCTGGCTGGAAGAATTGATCGAATTGGTAGAAGGCTCAGCCAGTTGTGAGATCTATCCTCTGCTGAAAAGGGTTGATGAAAAGTATGTAACCGAAAAAGCTTATCAGAACCCGGTTTTTGTCGAGGATATCGTAAGAGAACTGACACTTAAAATAGATCAGGATAGCAGGATAAGTTCCTACAAAATTGAATCGGAAAACTTTGAATCAATCCACAACCACAATGCCTATGCAGCCCTAAGCAGAAATAAGGATGTCACTGAATGAAAATTTCTTCTTTTACATTAGATAATCAGCTTAAAGTAATTTATGCAAAGGATAACTCTAATCCATTAATTTGTATTCAATTATATGTTAGAACAGGTTCCGCCTGGGAAGCTGAAAATGAATCTGGTCTTTCCCATTTTACCGAGCATATGGTTTTTAAATCGACTGAAAAATTTCCTGATAATTTACTGAGTGAGAGGATCAGCTTTCTGGGAGGCAATGTAAATGCTTACACAGAATACGATTCTACCTGTTTTTATATCACTATTCCCTCCGATTTTTTTTCTGAAGGTCTGGAAATTATCGCTCAACTGGCGAGAAAGGTAAATTTCAAACAACCGGATTTCAGCGCAGAACAAAGCGTTATCATTGAAGAATGCAAACAATTCCAGAATGATCCGGAAGATTTCTTCCTGGAATATATTGCCGCAGATTATTTCAAATTTAATCCCTATAAGAAACCGATTATAGGAAATCTTAAAACCCTAAGGCAATATAAGATTGAAGACGTAAGAAATTTCTATGAGAAATATTATATTCCCAATAATTGTTTCCTGGTAATTACGGGAGATATTAACCAGAAAAATTTGAAAACTGAAATCATTGCTCAGTTTTCAGACTGGAAAAAAAAGAACTTGGTAAAAAAGGTACCGGTAATTAACGATTTTCGCAAAGAGACTACCTTTAAAAGTCTGAAAAAGAATATTAACAGTGATATAATTGCTTTTGTTTTACCCGATCTATCAGATTCCAATCCTGACTCCTATCCTTTATCATTAGTAACTAAAGCTTTTGCTATCGGGAAAAGATCAAGATTGTACAAAAGATTATTCCATAAGGAAAAAATGGTGGATTCAATCCGAGTCCATTCGTTAAGCGGTATCAATGACGGAATATCAATAATTCTGGTAAATCCCAAAAAGAAGACAGCGCTGGAAAAAATTGTTGAGATTTTCAGGCAGGAATTGAGTGTTTTTTACAAATTCAGTTTAAATGATATTGAGATCAATGACTGCAAGCGGGATTTGATTTTTTATTACAAATACACTTACGAATATAATGAATCTTTAGCTTCCAGCCTGGGCAGTGAAGAACTGATCTCCGGTTACGAAAATTTCCTGAGTTACCCGGATAAAATTAACAATTTAGAAAACACTGAGATAAAAAAGGTGATAGATGAAT
>LKUH01000127.1 GCA_001412425.1 Candidatus Cloacimonas sp. SDB | reverse complement strand
TGTGATGCTTTCCGTTAATTGAAATGAATTCTTCCCGCATTTTCAAAACGAATTCCCGGTGTTCCCGAAGACGACGTTCCCATGCGTCGCCTCGTTCCAATACCTCACCCCGTTCCCATTTGTCACCATTTGTGCATTTTTCGCGTTCGTTTGTGCGATGAATGGGATCATCGCCTTCGAAAATGAATCCCATAATTTTATTGGTATCAATCGAAAAATTTCGTTTTAAAAAATGCATAATTTTCGAATAATTGGCGATCTCGTTGTTGGGTTTGATCAATAAATGGAAATGGTCATAATTCAAACAAAATGCCAACAATTTGAAATTATCGATCTCTTTACTCAATTTCAATTCCTCGATCCATAATTCACATAAAAATGATTCCGTGAAAAAATCAATTTTGTCATGTACATTGCAGGTGATGAAATAAATATAATTCCCGTAAATGCGTTTTTGTGAATTTCTATGCAAAATCTCCTTCCTCGGTTGGGCGATGATCCGCATCATCGCTTTCGGTTGATTCCGATTGCGACGATGGCATCGTTGCCTGTTTCACCACGCCGAAGCCGCGAGCGCTTTGTTTGCCCAATCCCAGATATTTCGGGATCTGGAAATTGGTTGTGAAATCTCCCGTGAAGCAAAGCATTTTCTGGTTTTTGAAATTTACCTGTTTGGGTTTGAAATATCCTTCCACCTTGATTTGTTCGATGTCTTGTATCCAATAATTAAATCCTTTTGAGAGGGTTTTAAGATTTTCCCTGAGAATATGTTTGAGGAAATTCTGCTTTTCAATGTTGTTTAACGTAAGGTAATCCTGGTAATTATCTTCATTCAGAGCCATCCAGGGAGAAATAAAGCTGTATTCAATATAATCATCAGTCTGGCCAATCTGAACAGATTTCAACATAATCTCTTTTTCCTGCAAATGATAGATTTTATTATCAATAATCAAATCTTCCAGCTCAAAAAAAAGACGTTTGAGAATATCTATACCGGAATTTATGCCAATAAGAGCGGGATGTTTATTTACGATACGATATTGGATTTGAGGGAATTTATAAGAGTAACTGCCATCAGGTAAATGATTATGAAATTCGGTATCTTCCGGAAATTTATGCGAAAAGAAACCTCGTAATTTAGGAATTTGAAAAGGTTTAAGATTTATTGAATTAAAAATCACAAGCATAATTTTCGAGTACAATTTACGCTCCTAAGTCATTAATAACTAATGAAAATTTCTTGTTTGTAATTAAACGATTTTAGGCTGAATTTGATATATTATGTGTCAAGAATAAACAATTATTTAACATTTCTAGCATATACCAAGTGACCTTCTCCCAATTTTTTAAACCACTTGTAATGTGTTAATTTCCTTCAATTTTATTTCTTCTCCAAAATTGTATAAATTGCTGGAATCAATAATAAGGTGAGGAACGTGGAGCTGATTAATCCGCCAATAACTACTCGTGCCATTGGGGCTTGTGTTTCTCCGCCCTCGCCCAAACCGATAGATAAAGGAATTAATGCTAATGATGTGGTAAGCGCAGTCATTAGAATGGGACGTAAGCGGCGTTTTCCGGCAGCAACAATTGCTTCAATTGCCGGCAGGTTTTTCTCGCGTTTTTGCTGATTTGCATAGTCAATTAAAATAATCGCGTTATTAACGACAATTCCGGTAAGCATAATCATTCCGATAATTGCCTGCATAGTAATAAGTGTACCGGTAAGAATGAGCATAATTGTAATTCCGATAACAGCTCCGGGAATAGAAAAAAGAACGATAAGTGGATGTTTCACCGATTCAAATTGACCTGCCATCACCATGTAAACAAGTAAAATTGCTAAAATTATTGCCATAATCAGTTCACGGAACGCCTTTTGCTGCTCCTCATAATCTCCAGTGATAAGAACAGTTAATTCATCAGGAATCGGGATTTGGGCTAAATTTGTTCGAATATCGGCGATAATGCTGCCGGCATCCCGGCCTGAATAATCAGCATTAACGGTGATAATTCGTTCTCTATCTTTGCGTTCAATTTCTGAAGGTCCTTTTTGCTGCTCGATGAAGGCAAAATTCGTCAGGGGAATCATCTTTCCGGAGGAAGAGGGAAGAGTTAACTGCAAAATATCTTCTAAATTTTCTACATCTTCCTCAGCTAATTTAATGATAACGGGAAATTCTTCACCCTGCAGTCGTAATGTTGTTGCCCTGTTTCCCTGTATTACCTGTTCCAAAAACGAAGCAGCCTGCGAAACACTGATTCCCATTTCATAAGCCTTTTGTCTATCTACTCGCAGTACCTGCTCATTTGTTCCTTCATTCCTGCTTAAACTGGTTTCCGTGATTCCTTCAATCTCTTCCAGCATATTCTGTATCTGAGTAGCAGTTAAAAAGCCGTCATTCAGATTCCTACCCCGAACTTCAATGGCAATTCGCTCTTCTCCACTACTTCCGATTCGAAGAATAAAAAGACCTCTTCCGGGTCCTACTCGCAGTTCAATTCCAGGAATTGTTGCCAGCCGCTTTCGTAAATCATTGGAAATATCCTCTGAACTCCGTCGTCTATGACTTCGATCTTTTAGTAAAATCCGCATATTAGCCGTATTAGAACCGCGTGTGCTGCCAATCCAGCCTGTGCCACCCACACGTGCAAAGACAAATTCCACTTCCGGTACATGCTTAAAAACAATATCTTCTATTTGGCTGATCTTTTCTTCAAATTCTTCCAGTGGCAACCCTTCATCAATGGTTGCACTGATCCGCACTTCACCTTCATCGGCAACGGGCATAAAATCAGTTCCTACCTGCGACAACAAAAAGAAGGAAAAAGCAACTGATATAGCTGCAATAAAAATGATTTTTGAGGGTTTATGAAGAGCTCGCAGAAGAAATGCTTCATATTTTAGCTCTAAATTTTGGACAATTTTACCAACTTTTCTGGCTATTCGGAAACAAAATGAGCAGCCATTGGTCATAACCGGAAGATGCATCATTCGGGAAGCAAGCATCGGCACCAGAAATAGGGCAACAAAAAGTGAGCATAACAGTGAAAAACTCACGATCACGGCAAACTGCCGAAACATGATTCCTGCAATTCCGCGAATAAAAACAACTGGCAGAAAGACTACTATTGTAGTCAACGTGCTGGCAATAAGGGGTTGAACAACTTCCGAAACTCCTACAACAGAAGCTTTTTTCCGAATCATTCCTTCTTCATTATGGCGGAAAATATTTTCCAAAACCACGATGGAATTATCTAAAAGCATACCAATCCCCAGCGCCAACCCGCCAAAGGTCATTAAATTTAGGGTGTAGCCGTTCAGATACATCAAAAGAAAAGTAGCTGTAATCGAGATGGGAACTGCGGTGGAAATAATCAGTGTACTGGGAATATTTTCCAGGAACAGAAAAAGGATTAAGATGGCAAGAAGAGCGCCAATAATCAGGGAAAACCCGATATTCTTAATAGAAGAACTGATATAAAGGGAAGTATCTCTGATTATCACCATTTGCAGGAAGGGATAATCCTGATGAATTTTTTCAATTTCTTCATTTACATCAGCAGCCACAGCAACCGTATTGGCATCGCTGCGTTTATTTAATGAAATCACAATTCCTCTTTCCCCGTTGACGCGAACCGATTGCGTTTCATCTTCGGTGGTTTCAAAAACTTCGGCAATATCTTTCAAAAAAATTGTTGTTCCGTTGCGGGAAGTTATGGGAATGTTTTCTATGTCTTCCACACTGGAAAATTCACCGGGCGAACGCAGCAGGATATCTTTTCCGTGTTCTTTAATAGTGCCGATGGGAATATTTCTGTTTTCGGAACGTAACGCTGCCGAGATCATTTCAGGCATAATATGATAAGCTTCTAAGGTTTCCGCTTTCAATAGAGCATGAATTTCTTTGTTCAAACCACCGGAAATATCGATGTTGGCTACGCCGGGAATCCTTTCTAAACGATACTTGATATTATTTTCCACAAAAAGATTCAAATCTGTTCGATCTATCTGACTGGAAACACCCAGCATCATGATGGGGAATGCGCTCACATCAAACTTTCGTATCATGGGTTTATCCATGTCGTCCGGTAATCGTCCCAAAATTCTATCGACTCTATCGCGAATATCATTAACTGCTTCGGTAATATCTGTTCCCCAGGCAAAGGAAAGTAGAATTATGCTTCTTCCTTCCACCGAATTTGAGGTTATCAACTCAATTCCCTGGATTCCAGAAACTGCATCTTCTATGGGCATGGTGATAATATTTTCCATATCTTCCGGTGAGGTGTTGGGATAATTCGCTATGATGGTAACGGTTGGATAAGAAATATCGGGCATTAAGTCTACAGAAAGTCTGGTTAACGAGACAAATCCCAATAGAATAATCACCAAAAATATTACGGATGTAAGGATAGGACGCTTAACTGTTAATGCTAATAAACCATTAGTCTTCATTCTTTTTCTTTCCTTGTTGATGATTAACCGGTCATTCTTGAGAGGGAATCAGAATTCTGGCACCTTCGAAAAGCATAAATTGTCCTTCTGTAACAACTTTCTCCGGTTTTTGTTCTGTAAAGATTTCCACAAAACCTTGTGCGCTAAGCCCTGTTTCAACCGGAATAAAAGTTACGGTGGAATCACCAATAACACTGAAAATTCCCTTACGGTTTTTGTATTCGACAATTGCTTTTTGAGGGACTGCCAAAACAGAATCACGTTCTACCAAAACAAGAGAAATTCGGGCAAACATACCGGGTTTAAGTGTATGTTTCGGGTTAGGAAATATTATCTGGACTGCAGCAGTACGGGTTTGGGTGTCAATTATCGGGGAAATGGAATAAATGTGTCCTGCAAAAATACTGGCATTTTTTCCAGTTTCAATTGTTCTTTCCAATATTGCCGGCATTCCCTTTTTAATTCTGGTGTGAACTACTTCCGGGACCCGTATTTCACATAGCACGCTGTCTATAACCACCACATTGGTAAACACAGCATTTTGATTGATTATACTGCCTTCGTCAAAATGCATATCACCTATTAAGCCGGAGCGTGGGCTGGAAAGGGTTGTATAACTTTTCCTCAATCGGGCTGTATTCAGATTTGCTCTTTTTTGAACAAGCTGTGCTCTGGCGAGTTCTAAGGCGGAAGAAGCTGAAAGAAATTTTGCCTGTTCCACATCGAATTGGGTTTCGGAAATGAATTGCCTGTCAAATAGTAAACGAGCCTGTTCCACTGCTTTTTGAGCAATTTCATAGTTGTTTTCAGCCTCTAAAAGTTGTGCTTGTGCTAAAGCCAGGCTGGCTTCAGCTTCGGCAACAGCACTGGTTTGTTCCGAACTTTCCAGATACGCAAAAACTTCATTGGCTTTAACAAATTCACCGGGAGTTTTAGCAATTTTTTCTATTTGAGCCGTTGTTCGTGCTACAATGCTAATGTCATAAAGAGGCTTTATATTTCCTGTGAAGACCGGTGTTTTGCGAAAATCTTTGTAGCTTACTTCTTCAGCATTGACAGTAATTACGCGGGAAGTTTCTCCGCTTTTCTTAAGTGGTTCACCGTTTGCATAATTTTTTCCTGTAGACAATTTTATTACCATGGTTACGAGAAAAATGATTCCTATTAAAATCAGTATTCTTTTTTTAAGCATTCATAATTCCTTATTTTTAAGTTTTATAGACAACCAATCGCACAAAATACTGCAAAAAAGTTAGCTTTTATTTCATAACTATCAATTTTATTCAAGAATTATTTCAAAAAGTTGGAAAATATATCGAGAATATCTACTTCTATCCAGATATGTTCTTGCTGATTCAAGACTGAAACTTTCTTAATAAAGTGATCTAAATATAATACTTGAAATGGGGTAAAATTTAATTTGACGCAAATATAAATAATTCAGTCCATGGCTCAAGTTTTAAAAATATGTGGAGGAATCATGCACAAATCAGTACTTATACTTATGATTGTTTTATGCGGGTTAATGTTAAATGCGGATGATGTTATCGATTCGATCAACGAAGGGCTGGATTATTACAAATCGGGCGATTACAGCAGTGCCATAGAAAGTTTGAGTTATGCCAATCAATTGATCAAGCAAATTAAGGGTGGACAGTTGGAAAACTGTTTTCCTGAACCTTTAAGTGGTTGGGAAGCCAGTGCTGCTACGTCCACAGCAGCGGGTGAAGCTATGTTCGGTGGTGGAGTAACAGCGGAAAGGAGTTACACTAAAGAAGATGCAAATGTTCAGATCCAGTTTATTACCGATTCCCCTTTGATGCAGACAGTGATGATGATGTTCTCCAACCCGATGTTTGCTACTTCGGACGGTGGTAAAATGGAGAAGATAGCAGGACAAAAAGCAATTGTAAAATATGACGAAAATTCCAAGAGTGGAGAAATTCAGATTGCTTTCAATAACAAGTATCTTATAACTGTTAACGGCAATTATGTTGATAGAGATATACTGGTTAAATATACAGCAGCGATAGATTTTAATAAAATGTCTGGATTACAGTAAAAAATTCATTTTACTTGCTTCAAACCGGAATTTAGTTCTGAAATTTGTAGATGTTCAACAGAAATTTATCCAGTGAATGAGATCGATCTGAGACTGAAATGGCTCAGATCGGTCTGATAACTTGAGTGGTTTAACTTGCAAAAAATATTAATCCTTCAATAACTTCCTTGCTGTTTTTATCTTTTGTCAGGGAACAATATAATTCAGCAGCAACATGTTTTTTCTCTTGAGTGATGAAGGTTAATTGAAATTCTTCAACCAGTTTATTTTTGTTTAATTGTTTAAGCAGGGTGGAAAAATCCCTTTCAGTTTGAATCAGCTCAGTAAAGTTTTTATTGGTAATATCACTGAAGTGTTTGAATTGCAATTTTTTTATTAATGCTGAATTTATATCAATTATTTTAGGAACTGATTTATTTTCGATTTTAAAATATCCTACCCCATTTTTCTTAACAACAAGCTGGTATTTTTCTAACAGCTCGGAATATTTTTTTTCCAACAATTTTAATTGTGTAAGATCTTGAATTATAAGGAGAAATTTCTGATCCAATTCCCAGTTAAGTTCAATAGATTTTACTCGGCAGGGAATTTTCCTGTCCTTGATTTCTAATAAAATCTCCTTTTCTGTAGCGGAATTTGTCAGATAAAACAAAGCATCATTAATAGTATCATTTTTTTTGACAGATAGCAGGTTTTCAATTACTTCGTTACAATAGACAATTTTTCCAGATTCATTTAAAATCAGGATCCCTTCAGATAGATAATCAAACATCAGCTCCAGTTTATTTTTAATGATATTTTCTTGCTGATCTTTCTGGGTTTCGGTCAGCAGGTCATCTACGGCAGAGATCAGGTCGGAGTCATTGAAGGGTTTAAGAATATATTCAAAATTTGGAGTTTTACTGAAATCTTCTACAATAGCCTTATCCTGAACAGCAGTTACAAAAATTACGGGTACAGTACAAAATTTCTGTAATTGATTGGCAGTTTCGATACCGTTCATGTCGTCATCCAGGATTATATCCATGATTACCAGATCGAAGTTTGTGTTTTTATGCATTTCCAGGGCTTTTAGCCCAGAATTTGTAACTCCAGATACAGAATATCCCTTATCGATGAGAAAAGATCTTATGTCTTCAGCAATTATGCTTTCATCTTCCACTATCAGGATTTTAGAATCTTTAATATTTTTCATAATTGTTACCTCTGATTCAAGATTTTATATAAAATTTTATTTAATCGTGTTTTGTCAACAGGTTTAATTATGATCTCATTGATGTTATTTTCTTTCAAATTTCTAATATTTTCCAGAGAATCGTCTGAGGTAAGAGCTATAACAGCATATTGATTATAGCAATTATTGGATTGCAGAATATTTTTATAATTGAGAAATTTACCGTGGTCTATATCCAGGATGAGAATTTTGAAATTTTCCGAGCTTAATTCATTATAAGCTGAATTTACATCATTAAAGTACTGAATATCAAATGCAGCTCTATTCTTTTTGTTCAGGACTTCAGCGATCTGCAAATGCTTTTTTTCAATTAATAAATTAAACATAGGGAATTTCCGTTTATCTTCGGTAGAATGCAAGAACAATACCATTAATCTGGATTTGCTGGTTTATTATTTTATCAGAATTTTTTGGGAATATTTTTCTGGTGAAAAAGGAGTTCATAATGGCTGTAAGAGTTTCAAAAATATAGTGTTAAAAAATATTAGCTGATCAGGAGATAACTGGATAGTAAGAAATTACTCTTTTCGATTTTCCATATCAGTTTTCTCTGAAATTGTCAAAATGAACCGGTCAGTTTTCTTTTTGATATTTTTCCAGTTTTCTATAAAGAGTTTTTAGCCCGATGCCTAAAACTTGAGCTGTTTTTACTTTATTTCCCTCACAACGATTGAAAGTTTTCATAATATGTTCTTTCTCAATTTCTTCCAGGGATTTGATGCGATTAGCAGCTTTTTCGGTGAATCCGGAATCATTGTTTTCCGGAGTTTCCAATATTTCTTGAGGCAGGTGCTTTAACTCAATCATCTTTCCTTTAGAAATAATCAATAATCTTTCTAAAACATTTTCCAGTTCCCTGACATTACCGGGCCAATCGTAGGACATCATCAAATTGATCAGGTTTTCATTGATCTTTAAATCCAAAATCCCTTTTTTCTTCAAAAAGTTATTGATCAGCAGTGGAATATCATTTCTTCTTTCTCTTAAGGGTGGAACCAGAATTGTGTATGTTGCCAGCCGGAAATAAAGATCTTCCCGAAACTTCTTGTCGCTGATGTCCTGCTTTAAATCACGATTAGTTGAGCATAAAATTCGAATATCTACTTCAATGATCTCACTACCTCCAATTCTGCGCAATTGTTTTGTTTCAACGGTCCGGAGCAACTTTGCCTGTAATTCGAAAGGCATTTCACCGATCTCGTCTAAAAAAAGTGTTCCTTTATGAGCTATTTCAAAAATACCGTACTTTCTGTTAATGGCTCCGGAAAAGGAACCTTTCTCGTGTCCGAAAAATTCACTTTCCAGCAGATCTTTGGGAACGGCTGCACAATTTATGGGGATGAAGGGCTCTTTATTTCTTAAACTTGATTTGTGTATTGCCTGAGCAACCAGTTCTTTGCCTACTCCGCTTTCACCTGTGATCAGGACTGACACGTTGGAATCCGCAACATTTTTTATATGTTCCAGAACGTTATGAATTGCTTCGGATCTTCCGATGATTCCGGGAAATTCCTTTCTCAGGATCTCCTGTTTGAACATTTCATTTTTCCGGATCAGATTTCTGCTGTTATAGATTCTTTCTACTGTTTTTTTTATTTCTATCACATTGAAGGGTTTGGTAAAGTAATCTTCTGCTCCGAATTTTATAGCTTCTATGGCACCTTGAATTGAGGAATAGCCTGTTATCAATATTACCGCAGCATCAGAATCAGTCTCTTTTACCTTTTTCAGCAGGGTTAAGCCATCCATTTCGGGCATCAAAATATCAGAGATGATCAGGTCTATGGAATTTTCTCTAATTTTTTGCAGAGCCAGTATTCCATTGGCGGCTTCTGAAACCTGGTAACCCTCGTTATTGAGCAGGTCTCTCAAACTGTCTCTCATATCAGCTTCATCATCTACAATTAAAATATGGAAGGCTTTTTTCATAAATTACTCCTGATTGAAAGGTAATATAATTGTGACCTTTGTTCCTTTGTCCAGTTTACTTTCCAGAATAATATCTCCATCATGTTCTTTAACGATTCCGTAACTGATATACATTCCCAGTCCCGTTCCTTTACCTAAAGGTTTTGTAGTGTAGAAGGGGTCGAAGATCTTCTGCAGCGATTCTGTGCTCATTCCGCAGCCGTTGTCTGCGAAAATAACTCTTATATCGGAGTTGGTAACTGCTGTAGATATTTTTAAGTTCCCGCCCTCGGACATGGCATCAAATGAATTCATAACAATATTGAGAAAAACTTGTTCGATCCTGTTTTTATAAAGCAGCAA
This sequence comes from Candidatus Cloacimonas sp. SDB, assembly GCA_001412425.1. Taxonomy (GTDB): domain Bacteria; phylum Cloacimonadota; class Cloacimonadia; order Cloacimonadales; family TCS61; genus SDB. The sequence continues at coordinate 3,755 of LKUH01000127.1, read as the reverse complement.
AAGAGGCGGTTCCGGAGTAAAGTTCAGGATTAGGTTGATATTACCTTTTTTTGCTCTGGAAGTGACGAAGAATAAAACCTCGTCTAAAACTTCATTTATATTTATCAGCACTTTTTTCTCTTTGGTTCGGGAGAAGTTCAATAGCCTTTCGATAATGCCGGACATACGGTAGATATTCTTATTAATATTTTCTATCTGTTTCACGGCAGCCGGATTACGGGAAATTTCAATTTCATCCCTCAGGATCTGAAGCCTGGTATTGATCACAGCAAGAGGTGTATTTATTTCATGTGCCATACCAGCTGCTATTTGGCCGACTGTTTCCATTTTCTGAGACTGTCTCAGTTTATCCTCGATTCTTTTTCTGTCCGTGATATCAATAAACACTGATTCAATCAGATTATCATTATCATTCATCCAGGAAGAACCTTCCACCCAGATGGTGTCATCGAAGGCTCGTACCAGGCAGGATTGAAAATGATTGATATAACCCGAAGATCTCACCGTTTGATCGATTTTTTTATGATCGGCAGGATCTTCATAAAGTGAAGCGATGGATTTTCCGATCAAATCTGCTTTCTGCGTGAATCCCATCATTTTCTGAAAGCAGCTGTTACAGTTTTCAATTTTATTATCTGCTGTGGAAACCGTTACTATACCAACTTGAGCAGTTTCAAACAATTCTCTGTATCTTTTTTCACTTTCAATGAGTTTTTTTCCCATTTTGTATTTATAAAAAGCCAGATTGATGGAAGTGTTTAGTTCGTTTATAGTGAAAGGTTTTATGATATAACCCAGCGGATTGGCAAAAATAGCCCTGTTCAAAGTAGATTCATCTGAATAGGCTGTGATGAAAATTAGCGGGATATTCTTGGAATGCTGAATTTGTTTTGCCAGCTCAATTCCGTCAATTTCGTCATTTAAATTAATGTCAAGCAAGATGAGATCAGGCTGGAAAGTACTTACCGCATTGAGTGCACTATTGACAGTATAAGCAATTCGGATATGACTAAAACCCAGATCGGTTAATTTTGCTTCAATATCAGCAGCAATAATGCTTTCGTCTTCAACTATCAGTATTTTTTGAGGGAATTTCATTATCTATACCTTAAGAAGAATTGCTCCAGAATACTTTTTTAGAGTCAAATTAAGATAACCATCCTCTGTCAAATAATTTTTATCTGACAGGAGATCTGAATATTGGTGACAATCAGTTCTTAACAGGGAAATGAGATTATCTGTTTTGTCATTATTCAGGATTACCAAAATCTCCTGATCAGCTAAAATTCTGCTATAGGCATAGATCATTCCTTCCAGATAAAGCGGTTTGAAACTTCCGGATACCAGAGAAGGATTTTCTTTTCGAATGCGGATCAATTTCTTATAAAAATTGTGAAGACCAACTTTTTTACTGTCCGCTTCATATTTCCAGTTGAAGGGTCTTCTACAGTCAGGATCATGAGCACCCATCATACCGATTTCGTCTCCGTACCAGATGTGGGGTATTCCCGGATAGGTCATCTGGAAGATTAAAGCCATTTTAAGCCTGGAGAAATCACCCTGAGCGATCTCCAGGTACCGGAAAGTATCGTGACTGTCCAGCAGGTTCATCATCACCTGGACAGCCTGCCAGGGGTAATTCATTAATCCGGGTTTTAGAGCTTTGTCGAAATCCTTTGCAGTGCATTTTCTCAGATTGAAAAAGAGAATAACCGGATCTTTGAAACAGGCGTAATTCATAACTGCATCGAAGTAATTATTCCCGATCCATTCTTCCGCATTATGCCAGATTTCTCCGACAATGTAAGCATCGGATTTCAGCGATTTAACTTTTTGTCTGAAAAGCTTCCAGAACCAGAAGGGCACTTCATTGGGAACGTCCAGCCTGAAACCGTCAATATCCATTTCTTTCAGCCAGTAGGCGGCTACATCCAGGATGTAATTAACCACATCCCAATTTGGTTCTGCTTCCTGAATGTTTCGAATCGGATTTTCTTCAGGCGAAAATCTGCTTTTGTCGTAATCAAGGTCAGGCATATGTCCTAACCCCCACCAACAACTATAATATTCGGAAGGAATGTAGTCTTCATTTTGAGGTAAGGGCCATTTCTTCCATTCATACCAGTGAAAATAATCAGATTCTGGTCCTTTTTCCCTGGCGTCTGTGAAAGCCCAGAAAGTATCTCCTGTGTGATTGAAAGCTACATCTAAGATTATTTTCATGTTTCTGGCATGACAATTTTCAACCAGTTTTTTGAATTCTTCAGAAGTGCCGAAATGGGGATCGATTTTTTTATAATCCGCGCAATCGTATTTATGGTTTGAACGGGCTTCAAAGAGTGGGTTAAGGTAAATTATCGTGATCCCGAGGTCGGCAAGATAATCGAGTTTCTGTCTTATTCCTGCCAGGTCACCACCATAAAATGAGAAATGATCGGCTATACCGTCCGCATGAAAAGGACTCTGACGCAGTCCGCTGCAATCGTACCAGTCATTAACGAAATTATAACAGGGTTGCTGAGAAGATAATTTTTTCCCGGGTGGCGGGGGGTTGGTCAAACCTTCATAATACCATTCTTTAAAATCCTGGTCATTTTCGGGGTTTCCGTTATAAAACCGGTCGATGAATATCTGATAGATTATTCCTTTTTTAGCCCATTCCGGGGTTACAAAGAGTTCAAATTCAGCTTTGCTGAAACGAAAGTAATGTTTCTCCGATATTTCGTGATGGAAACCTTCGGATCCCAGCAGAAGTTTTTGCGTGGGATTTTCATAAAGAAAACCAAAATTAAAATCTTTGCCATTCCATTCGATTTCTTTCTGGAAATATTCCTGACTGTGGTTATTGTCGATCAATTCCATGGGATAGTAAATGTCATTCAAAATTAAAGTAATACCTGTGCAATTATTATTGTAGGAAGCTGCGTGAAAGAGCAATCTATTTTTGGAAAGGACATCACAATATTTGTGTATGTCTTTTTTATGAAGACCGAAGGTAATGATGCGGGTAATATTCTGTGTGCCTAAAAGAGGGAACCTGCCGTCAACATTGATAACGGAGTTGGATTCATTCAAGTAATTAACTTCCCTTTCAGCTGATTGGGGGTCGGTTTTCCATAGGCCATCAACGACAAAGCGATAGGAGTATTTTCCTCTTTTCAGCGGGACTGATATTTCAAAATCTCCCGTGGCGTTTTTAAGCAGCTGATCTTGATCTGGAGCCCAATTATTAAAACTGCCTGCGAGGAAAACAGTATTTACATTCTCTGTTTTTTCCCAGGTGAAGGTCACAATTCTAAAAGATAAAATTTCTTCCTGACTTCCCACATACAGGACGGAGTTATGTCCGCCATAGCCGTCAGCCTCAATTTCTTCTGTATCAATATCAGTTATCCAGTTGCCGTCCACGATGAATTTATAGCAGTATTTACCTCGGGGTAATTCGAGGGAACAGTAATAAACTCCGTTTTTTTCTTCAAGTTGATTTTTTTCAGCTGAAAAATCATTGAAATCTCCAGCCAGAAAAACGGTATGTTTTCCAGCAGTTAAGGGTTGATAGCTGAAAGTTACAGTATATTTATTATCAGCAGAATTTAATTTTTTTACTTTAACCAAATTTACCTCCCGTAAATCCAGCTTTTGGAAAGGAAAATATTCTTACAACTAATATTTTAAGAAAATTTAGATTACGGGTTAAAACCTTATTAGAGCTGATTATTCTTTTCACCCATCCCCCCAAAAATACAAATTATCAG
>LKUH01000126.1 GCA_001412425.1 Candidatus Cloacimonas sp. SDB | reverse complement strand
CCATAATACTTTGTCCACAGTGAATCACCATTTTTATTGAATTTGATAACTGTTTTATAATAGTGCGGTTCAATCCAACCACCGGCAATAAATCCACTATCATAAGTGGTATCTGCACAACTAATACCACTTTCATCCAAATATTCTTTTTCCCAAATGCTATCCCCTGAAGAATCAACCTTGATGAGAAAGGTTATATTATTACCTAAACCAGAGTTTCCCAAGATTGTAAAATTATCATTCTCTGATATAAAGATCCTCTTTCCTCCAGAATATTGTCCCCTATAATATAATTTATTCCACAGCAATTCACCGGTATGAGAAATTTTTGAAATAAGTAAATTTCTATAATAGAAAGAGAAATTATATTGACCGGTTAAATAATATACATCTCCATATTGTATGATATCACTTCCCCAATCTGGACATGTATCACCTATAACTATTGTCCAGCAAGTATCACCGAATGAATCCAATTTAAGAACATATATATCATTATAACCAGAACCATAAGAGTAAGATCCCCCAATTACAATATAACCTTCATCAGTAGTTAAACTCACTCTAGCAAGATTTTCTTCATTTACTCCACCGTAATACTTTGTCCACATCTGGGTTTGAGGAAGCAGATACAGGGATAATAAAACTGATATCTTTGAAACCAATAAAAAACTCATATAATTATTTTATCATTATTATTTAATTTTAGAATATTTTAATATTCCCCTCAATTTTCTTTCGGTAACTATTCTCCCATCCATCAGTTCACCAAGATTTTCCAGTTCTTCAATGATGGAAAGATCCAATTTCAACAGATTCAATATCTGAGTTACTCTTGATCTGGATAAACCAAGATTTATTTTATCTATCATTGATATGAAATCATTAAATTATTATAATGATTTGATCAATATTATTCAATACATAGAAATAATTATTTTTTCAGAACTGTATAAAATTTTGCCACTAAATAGAGAATAGAGGCATATTTTTGAAAACAAAATTTTGCCACTAAATAGAGAATAGAGGCATATTTTTGAAAACTAATTATTGCCAGCAACAATAATATATGTTAATATTTTGATATGTTAAAGTACATTGAAAGAAAACTTATTGACAAGTTTGAAAATAAAAAATCTTTTACTAGAGAAGAGC
>LKUH01000125.1 GCA_001412425.1 Candidatus Cloacimonas sp. SDB | reverse complement strand
AGCTTGCGAAAACTTGGTGCAGAGTTAGTGGATTACTTTTTGCTAAGAATCTCATACAACTCAGGACTTTTATCCTCAATAATATTTAATATTTTTCTCCGCCAAATTTTAGGCATTTCCAGAAAATACTTTTCGAATTTCTCAACTTGATCAGGTAACTTAAGTAAGAACTCACTCAGCTCAACTGCTGTCGCGATGTCTTTATCAATTTTGATTTGATCTTTTCTTTTAATTGTCAGAAGGAATTTCAATAAAACAAAAACAGTGGGTTCAGGTACAATCAATTTAACAAAACTGTAATTTAATTTCAAAGTATGATCCTGAATGAAATAGAGATATCTTAAAGGTTGAGCAGTAACTTTATACTCACTTATCAAAACTGATTTATCGCTTTTCCTACCTATATCAGGAATGAGAAATTCGATCTCAAGATCAGGATGGACAAATTTTGTATGATTACCCAGCAAAGAAAACTGTTCTTCAAAATCATACTCCTCAAGAAGTTTAGGGATATTAACTATATTACCAATTTTGGGTGGATTAGGAATCAGAAAATCGATATCACTGGTTCTCAAAATTGGGATCTCTGGAGAATCATTGAAATATCTTTTATAAACAGGAAGCACCCAACTACCAATCAGAATAATATTTTCTAGAATTCCAGTTAAATGAAATTTCATCAATATATCATGAAACAGTTTGTAATTATCTTTCACCTAAGCCTCTTTTGATGTCTTTAAGATCAGCTTTTATTTCTCGTAATCGTTTCTCAAGTTTTCGTCGTTTTTTTATATCTTTCTCCAGAGAAGCTATCTCAGGAGAATTATCTTTCCCAAGATATTTGAAAATTACTTTGTCACCTTTTCTATAAGCAAGATAACAGTAAAAACGATTACTTCTCTTTTTTCGGGAAAGAGATCCTTTCGGTAAAGACAAAATTTGTTCTTCGATCTGATCCTTAAGTAAAACCAATCGGTTTTTTTCATCTCTCAAAATATTTTTTACAATACTCATAAGCACCTGCCTAACAATTATGGAGATAAGATAATTTGTTTGGCAAACTTGTCAAGAAATACCTAACAAAAGATACATTACATGCAAACGTTAGGCAAAAAGTTTTTCCACTAACTTACCAGCGCACTGCGGAAGCGTCCAG
>LKUH01000124.1 GCA_001412425.1 Candidatus Cloacimonas sp. SDB | reverse complement strand
GCTACGTTATCAGGAACTGCGATATCAACTGCCAAACCTTTTACATGAGCTGAATCTTTAACTCCACCAACCTCTCGGTTATGCTTTGGGCAGCGGTATCCGCTGGTGATAATAAAGGGAGTCTCTGCTAATTCTCTTGCTAAATCCAGCTTCAAAACAAGATTTGCTGAGATGTTGCTTGTTTCGCAGCAGCTACAGTTAAATTCTTTTTTACTGAAAAATTTAATTCTGTCCCAATCAATTAATTCTCTATGATTCATGAATACAGAAAAACTCAGATGTAAATATATTCAAATTGGCTTATAAACAGATACCATTGTTTTTTTCTTGCACATAATTCTATTCTGAAACAATTTGATTTATAGATATAGTCATAAATCAAAATAAATAATTGAAATTATCATGGTATTTTGATATAAAATGGAGGGTTTCATATTTTTTTAACCTGTACTATATCAGCATCGAAGAGGTAACTTGTGGAATTTCCCAAAGATTATTTAGATAAGATTATTTGTGGTGATTCATTAGAAATAATGAAACAAATGCCTTCAGAATCAATAGATTTAGCGATAACTTCTCCACCCTACAATCTAAAGAATTCTTCTGGAAATGGGATGAAAGATGGTAGAGGTGGAAAATGGGCAAAAGCTTCTTTAATTAACGGATACTCAAATTACGATGATAATATGCCACATGAAGAGTATTCAAAATGGCAGCACAATTGTTTAATCGAAATGTTAAGATTACTTAAGGAAGATGGTGCAATATTTTATAATCATAAGTGGAGAGTACAAAGAGGTCTCTTGCAGGACAGACAAGATATTACATATGATTTACCAGTACGACAGATCATCATTTGGCGAAGAAAAGGGGGAATTAATTTTAATCGAGGTTATTTTTTACCAACTTATGAAGTTATTTATTTAATCGCTAAACCGAAATTTAAATTAGCTCCAAAAGCTAATGCTCATGGAGATGTGTGGGAATTTACGCAAGAAATGAATAATCCACATCCTGCTCCTTTCCCTGTTGCTTTAATTGACCGTATTATAAAATCTACAACTGCAAAGATTATTTTAGATCCATTTATGGGCTCAGGAACTACTGCAATTACAGCTAAAGGAAATAAAAGATCTTTTATAGGTATTGATATTTCTCCCGAGTATTGTGAATATGCTCGGAAAAGAATACAGAATAATGTTAAGTTTCCAGAAGTATTGGAAATAAATAGTCAGTTAAAGATATTTTAAAGGATAATTTATGAAGATATATACAAAAGAGATATTAATCCAGAAATTTAAAGAAATAAAAGCAATGGGTTGGATAGAAAATAGAAGACATGGAAATCAAGGTGGAATTGGAAATACAATTGAAGATTTATTAGGTATAGAAGAAAATAATCTCCCTTTACCTAATGCTTCTGAATGGGAATTAAAATCTCAAAGGTTAAATACAACCTCTTTAACTACGCTATTTCACATTGAACCTTCACCCAGAGCGTTAAGATTTGTTCCTCAAATACTCTTACTAAATTACGGCTGGCAACACCAAGAAGCTGGGAAAAGATATCCTGTTTCAGAAATGAGTTTCAGGCAGACTATCAATGGTAGTAAATTCACAGATAGAGGTTTTGGTATTAAAATTGATGAAGAATCACAGAAAGTGTTGATATCATTTGATCATTCTAAAGTTTCAGATAGACATTCTGAGTGGTTAGAATCTGTAAGCCAGAGAATCGGACTTGGTGAGTTAGATCCACAACCATATTGGGGATTTGATGATTTAATGCATAAAGCTGGAACAAAACTTCCTAATACATTTTATATTCAAGCTGAAGTTAGAAGAGATCCGAATACAAGACGTGAAAGTTATCACTATACAAATCTGTTCATGCTTCAGAAATTCAGTTTTAATGGATTTTTAAATGCCCTAAAACATGGATATTTGCTGATTGATTTTGATGCTCGTAGTGGTCACAATCATGGCACAAAATTTAGATTAAGACAAAACCGTTTTATCGACCTTTATGAGAATGTTACTAAGATTTTTTAGTGGTTTCTAATATTATTTTTCTTTTCTTTTTAAAGACGTTACTAAAAAAAACTTGCCC
>LKUH01000123.1 GCA_001412425.1 Candidatus Cloacimonas sp. SDB | reverse complement strand
GTATTAGCTTCTATCCCAAAGCCATCAGTTTATGCATCTTCTTGAGATTCCAACCGATACACATTAGCCTGAATTCTCCCTTGACCTTCTTAAGTGACCTCAAGAAGAAATGACGATATCCCAGATTGTATTTCAGATGGCCGAAGAAGGGTTCGGTAGTCCAAAGACGCTGGAGATATTTCTTGCGTCCGGCTTTGGTTTGAAGTCTTTTTCTCATCTGTAGCAACAATGCCTTGCGGTCTTCGATGGAGATGGTACGATAATGCTGTCTGGTACAGCATGACTTTTTAGAGCAGGCAGGACAATCTTGGGCTTGATAGATTTTGCTCTGAAACTTGCGATAGGAACGTTCTTCTCTACGTATCTTGTATAGCTTGAGCATCTTGCCTTCTGGACAGAGAAAGATATCTTTTTCGGGGTCATAGACAAAATGGTCCTGATGATAGGGATCATTACCTTTTCTGAGATATTGGTCAGGGATATAGCCAACTTTATTGTTCTTTTCCAGGTACTCGTAATTATCGTAACTGGAATAGCCGGCATCAGCGGCTACCCCTTTAATAGGTTGACCCAGGTTTTTATCAGTGGCCTCGACCATTATCGAAAGAGCCTGGCGATCCGAGGGTTCTCTAATCACTTCATTTGCCAGGATGAACTGTTCTTTGCTTAGGACAGCCTGACAGTTGTAGCTGGTATCAATATGGCAGTGGCCATCCTTCATAAATTTGGCATCTGGATCGGTGAGATTGATCTTCTCCTTTTCATCTTTGAATTTTCCCATGACTTGCCGGATCTTGTCTTTTAGTTTTTGCTGGTTTTGGATCTGACAAGGCAACTCATCTCCCCGTTTATCCCGGAATAGCTCATCTTCTTTGGTATCGGTAGCTTCTGCTTCTTCCAATATCTTTTTTATCTTATCATCAATGCGCTTTAACCATCTTTTGTAGCCTTCTTTAGTCTTGGTTCGACGGTTGGTGGCATTGGCCCTGATCTTGGTGCCATCGATATTGATCTGTCCGAGGGAGACCAAGCCTAATTCGCGACACATGCGTAAGATAGCAATAAAGTAGTCAGAAAGCTGACTCATATGATTCTTACGGAAATCATTGATGGTGCGGAAATCAGGATGATACATCTGGGCTAAATAGATGTAGGCAGTATCGGTTTCACATTTGGTGGATATTTTTCTCCCACTTCTTACCCCTGTGGCATAACCATAGAAGAGTAGTTTCAATAGGATCTTGGGGTGATAGGTATTCTGTCCCAGGGAAGAATAGGTCACTTCTATATTACTGGTATCCAGTTCTTCTACGATATGACAGATGAGCCGAGACAGATGATTCTGGGGGACATATTCATCGATGGTTTTGGGAAACAACATGACCTGATCCTTCCGGTAAGGCTTGAATTTAGGCATCTTTGGACCTCCTTGAGTGTGTAATCTATTATACCAAAAATGCCTTTTTATTTCCTCATTTTCTATGATATTATTAGGTTATTCTCGGTCGGGCTGT
>LKUH01000122.1 GCA_001412425.1 Candidatus Cloacimonas sp. SDB | reverse complement strand
GAGTTGGACCAACCTGTCGAGTTCCCTGATATTTCTGCAAGGAAACCAGACAGAATTAATGGCCCAATAAATGCCATGAACGGTTTGAAGTATGATTATGTGTTGTCCCATGATTTTGACAATTCAGGGAGTAATCCATTTTCATGCTATGTGACCTCGTATACAGAACCTCCGACGACTCTTCCCTCAATGTCGATTGGATCGTGGATCCTCAAACGATCCGGAATCAGGTGGGTCGACTGCATTTACATTGGAGCCACTCAAACGAATGTTAAATCTCTTTATCAAGAGGCATTGGGAAAAACTCTTCAATCCGGAACATATAAACAGACCGCACATTTCGAAGGGTATCACACTGATTACTCATGGTATGAGATAGATGATGAATATCCTTCTTTCACAATAGACTGATCTATTGTGATTAGCAAAGGATGATTTCCAGTGGATAAACTAATAGATTTACATATAATGGAGTAAAGGATAATGCAAGGAAAAATATATAGCTCTGAATATAGTTTAGGGCAATCTCAAAGGGAGGGATTTAGGTATTCCTCCCCTTTCAGGTAAAATCAAAAAGGGTGAAATAATAATGATTAATAAAAACCGCATTACTGTTCCTCGTTTATTACTGTTGTTGTTTTTTACCAGCCTGCTAATCGGAATCGGATCCGCTGAGACACATAGGTCATATTATGAATGTGAAGAAGGCGACACGGGGATTATCTATAACTGGTCATGGTATACGGATGAAACAGAAACGGCGTTTTACGAGTATTACTATTGTCTTCATGCCCTGACTGGCTGGACCATGCCCCTCGTGGAGTTCGTGGAGGCAATCAGTCCCGAAGACCTTGCAACCATGCCACCGGAAATGTATGAGCATTTCAGCGAATCAAAGAAGCCATTATTCACGCGTGGAAGAATCCGGTATGATGGCGGCGACCGTGGGACGTGGCTCTACGGTTCCGGGTACCACATGTGGACCAGTCCTGAGGGATACGTCTACAACGGAGA
>LKUH01000121.1 GCA_001412425.1 Candidatus Cloacimonas sp. SDB | reverse complement strand
TTAAATGAAAACCCAGGTTTTCAAACTTTCCTATTTTACCCCGACGCAAGCGTCGAGGAATTCTGTTGATTAAAAACATCCCTATCTCAGGCCAGCAGTTTTGACATTGGTCTTGGATTTATAACCGGAATGTTCTTTTTAATTAATTTCATTATTTATAGAAGGAATATTCAGTACAACGGATTATCTTTAAGTGTAAGTACTATGCGGATATCATTATTGATACCCACGGTAATATCTTTGATTTTTTTTGGTGATCAGATCGGATTCATCAATTATCTTGGTATAGGAATTGTATTATTTGCTTTCATCTTTGTAACTGAGTTCAAATCTTTCCATAATCTATTATTTCTATTTCTGCTATTTGTGATAACCGGATTATCTGACACATCTTTAAAAATATATGATGAATCTGGTGTCGGGCATGAAGATCTATTTGTTTTTTTTCTGTTTGCTTCTGCATTTATTTCCAATTTGATCTGGGTAATTTTAAAAGGGAAAAAGCTGATCTGGAAATATTTTTGTTTTGGTTTAATTTTAGGCATTCCGAACCAGCTTACAACCAAATTGTTTCTGTTATCTCTGGCAACGATCCCGGCTCCGATCGCATATCCCTTATTTGCCTCCAGTGTTGTTCTGATCTGCGTTATTGCGGATATACTTATCTGGAAGAAAAGATATTCCCTGCAGCAGAAATATGCTTACGCCATCATGATAGCAGGTATCGTATTCTTAAATATTTCCTATAATTAAAAAACCCCGCTGTTTTTAACGGGGTTTTTATTGATATTTTGCGGGTCAAAATATTAATACACGCTCTCTCTCTTATATCTGGTGCTTCTATTCTTCCAGCTATTAACAAAATGTACATACACTTTTTCATGATTTAAATTAGCAACGGGTTCTTTGTGGTTAGAAAATTTCTGGAGAGCAGCAATTTCTGCGTCATCTATTTCCAGAGTTTCATGGATTCTCTCTTTAACAATATATTTCTTAACTTCTTCGGGAAGAATATAATAGAGCAGGGCAATGTCTTCACTTTCGAGTTGGAATTCTTTAACTAAAGTTTCTATGAATTTCTTTTCCTGAGGATGAAACTCATTATCTGCTAAAATAAGCAAAAGAGAAGTTTCCAGAATGATCAGTTTTTCTTCTCTTGTTTTTATGCAATCCAGCAGCTCATTTAAGGGAGTTGGTTGAGTAAATTCCTTTTCAATTTTCTGTTTCTGCTCAGCAGTGAATTCAATATCACTAAATGCCAGATCAAATGCTTTTCTTTCTGCAGGCAGAATTTTACCATCCTGCCAGGCAGCACTAATAATGACTTTGGCTACATTCACCAGGTTTTCAACGTTTCCCGGAAACACCCTTTGATAAAGGTCTTTACCTACCTGTTTGCCTGTATTTTGATCAATAAGTTTTCCGACTACTCTGCTTTTTTTATCCCGATATACTGTAAAAGAATAGTCATCATTAACAAAATAGCTTATTAAATCATTCTTTATCATGCTACCTCCCATAACTGAACTGATTTTTATCTTTTTTCAAGCGATACAATTTAATTAATATCATATATTGTCAAAATTTTTTATCCTTTCTCTTCAAATCACTTTTTGTTCAGACTGACAATTGTAAGTTTTTCCTCTTAAATTAAAGCAATGAATCTAATTCAGGTATAACATTCGGTATGTTTCTTAAAAAAATTAACAATTGCGGAGTAAAAATACCAAAGGATTTGACACTATTTAAAAATACTGTAAAATTGCTAATTTCAGCATCAGTTTCATAAAATTGCTGATTATTTACAAAGTAAAATTAGGAGTTACAGATGCTGTATCTTCTTCATCCTGAATATTTTTAAGGAATTAATATGAAAAAGATCAAATCCTCGGAAGTTACCATGAAATTAAGTTTAAACCAGAAGATTGATAAAATACTACCTTTGCTTACACTTATGAATCATACAAATGACATAGATACCTTACTGAACAGCATTTTATCAGAATCTGAAAGGATATTTTCCGTAGAAGGAACTTCAATTCTACTGGAAGATATTAAAACCGGAAAATTATATTTTTATTTTGCAACTGGAGAAAAGGGGGAAATTCTCAAAAGCATTCAGATGGAACCTGGAGAAGGTATTTGTGGTTATGTTTTTCAAACCGGCAAAGCCCTGATTGAGAATGATCCTGCTCAGAGCAGTTTATTTTCTGATAAAGTTGATATAGCCAGCGAATTCAAAACCAGAAACCTGATCTGTGTGCCTCTTCAGATTGAAGATAAGATTATAGGCGTTCTGGAATTGATCAATAAAATCGAGACCGATTTCAATAATGAAGACATGGATCTTCTTAAACTGGTGGGAAGTCAGATATCACTGGCTTTGCAAAGAGCCAGACTTGTGGAAGAAAAGATAAGGATAGAAAGACTTGCTTCCATTGGAGAAACCATTTCTGGTCTTTCTCATTATATCAAGAATATTTTGACCGGACTGCAGGGCGGCAGCTACATGATCAATAAATACATGAAAGAGATCTCTTCGGCAAAACTTGAAACGGGCTGGGAAATCGTCAGCAGCAGCATTGAGAGAATTTCCTCTTTAGTTCTGGACATGCTTTATTATTCCAAAGAAAGAAAACCGGAATACGAACTGATCGACCCCAAGAATCTGGCAATTGAACTGATTGATTTATACAAAATAAAGGCTGCCGAGAAAAATATTGATTTACAGCTGGAAACTGAGGGTGATCTTCCTGAAATTGAAATGGATTCAAAGAGCATTTTCAGATGTCTGGTCAACCTGATTTCCAACAGTTTAGATGCTTTTTCCGAAAAGGAAACTGGAAATATTCAAATCAAAATGCGTAGCATCGATCAGCAGCTTGAAATATCAATTATCGATGATGGAGCCGGTATGACAGAGGAAACCCAGAATCAACTGTTTACCAAATTTTTCAGCACAAAAGGTTCTTCCGGCAGTGGAATCGGACTTCCGGTATCAAAAAAAATAATCGATGAACATCAAGGTAAAATAGAAGTTGAATCTGAATTTGGCAAAGGCACTGAATTCAGGATTTACCTGCCCTTAAGGAAACCAGCCGAGAAGTTATAATAAACTCAAAGGGTCAACATCAATGGAATAACTTACTTTATATTTCAATTTAATTTGTGATTTAAAATAATTTATTACTTCTGACATAGTTTTTATACAATCACTTTTAATAATGATATGAAAGCGATATTTTTTCTGTAATTTTACAAAGGGAGCTTCTACGGGACCCAGTATAATCAGTTGATCCTGAGGATATAATCCGTTAAGAATCTGCCGGAGTTTACTTAATTTTCTAACTTCAGTTTTAATAAATTTTTCGCTGGTGGAAGTAAAGAGCAATCTGGCCAGTTTTCGATAAGGCGGATAAAATAATTCTTTTCTCAATTCCAGTTCTCTGAGTGCAAAAGATTCAAAATCCTGTTTAAAAGCTTTGGCAATGGCGTAATGTTCAGGATTAAATGTCTGAATTAATACCTGCCCGGGTTTTTCACCTCTTCCGGAACGACCTGCAACCTGAGTTAAAAGTTGAAAAGTATTCTCTGCAGCTCTAAAGTCAGGAATATTCAAACTTTGATCAGCGAGAATAACTCCCACCAGAGTTACATTTTCAAAATCGAGTCCTTTAGCTATCATCTGAGTTCCCAGCAGAATATCAACCGAACCATTTTTCATCCGCTGAAACATGGAATCGTAACTGTCCCTTTTTCTGGCTGTATCAGAATCCATGCGCAGTATTCTGGCTTGCGGAAAAAGGATCTTGAGTTGTTTTTCCAGCTGTTGAGTTCCAGGTGATCCAAAATTATAAACATATCCTCCGCATTCATCGCATTTACGTGGTAATTTTTTTTGATAACCGCAGTAATGACACTTAAGTAATTCACCTGTACTATGGTAATTCATGCTGATATCACAATGAGGGCATTCAAACAATTTTCCGCAGGATACACACTGCACAAATGAGGAGTAACCTCTTCGATTATGCAGCAGCAGTATCTGTTCCTGTTTTTTTAATCTTGTTTCTATAGCCGTGATCAATTTTTCTGAAAAATTATCATGCAACATTTTTGCTTTTCTAAGATCTATGACCTCAACCTGGGGTAATAGATAATTCAAGGGCCGCTTTTTCAACTGGATCAATTTGAATTTTTGATTTGTAACATTAAACCATGATTCCAGAGAAGGAGTCGCACTTCCCAGAATGCAAACAGCATTATTCAATTTGGCTCTGAGTACAGCCATATCTCTGCCATTATAGCGGGGATTGGATTCCTGTTTGTAGGAATTAACCTGCTCTTCATCCACAAAAATCACACCGATATTCCGTAAAGGCGCAAATACAGCGCTTCTGGCTCCTATCACAATCTTTTTCCTGCCCGATCTGATATCCCGCCATTCCTGCCATCTTTCCCTGTCATTAAGCTGACTGTGAAGCACAGCAATTTCATTACCGAAGACACTGAAGAAACGGCTGACCATCTGAGGGGTTAAGGCAATCTCGGGAACGAGCATAAGGGCGGTTTTCTTTTGAGCAATAATCCGTTTTATAACAGCAATATAGACTTCTGTTTTTCCACTTCCGGTAATTCCGTAGAGCAGAAAAGTAGAAAATTCAGACTTAGCAAGACTTTCATTTATGGTTTTTACAGCCTTCAACTGCTCATCATTCAATTTTATCTTTTTGCTTTCCAGAATTATTTTCTGCAGCATTTTACTTTCTTCATAAACTTTTCGGGATTCAATTCTGATGATTTTCTTTTTTACCAGACTTTTAATGATAGAATAGCTGAATTCTTTAGCGATGCTGGAAAGGGGAAATTCATTGCCCTGTTCCAGAATAACTTTAAAAGCTTCATTCTGCTTTGAAGTTAACTGACAAATATTTTCCAGTTCATCCTGAATTATAAAATTCACCGTTTTCGGTTTTATCTTATTATCGGTCACTCTTCTAATATCAATGAGCTTTTTATCTTCAAGATCTTCCAGAAGTTTATATAAACCCTGGTTATTTTTTTTCAACCCAGCAATATCAGTCCATTCTTCAGTTTTTAATTGATCTAGAATTTTCAAAGTGCTGGCATCTGAGTCTTGAGGTTCAATCGCCGAAGTTCTTTTTGCTTTTAACTGAACCTGAACATTGAAAGCAGCCGGCAGCATTGCCGATAAAGTGATACCCAAACTGGTATGATAATAACGGCTGATCCAGGCAGCCAGTTCCAGCAGATCCGGTAAGATAAGGGGTTCAGTATCTATCATCTCTAAAATTGGTTTATACTTTAGGGCAGGATCCATTTCCGTGATCTTTTCCCAGACTATTCCGGTATAGATTTGATTATGGAATGATACTAATACTCTGCAACCTTTTACGGCTGATTCTTTGGAGCTGTAGGTGAACAATTTATCTGGTTTTAAGGGAAGTGCAATATTATAATAATTCACAAAATCTATTCTTTCTAGCTGTAACAGAGGTGTTGTTTCCGGTACGAGGAAAACGGTCTAACTTTCATTGTTTCGAGAGAAGTGGCTAGAAATTTAACTTTTTCTGATACACGGTCAACAGCTTTCATTATAATCATATTTCAAGTTTCCTCCAGGCAGGAAAATCATCTAATTCGATTAGTAGTGAATTAACTTGACATTCAGAAGTCAAGCAATTTTTAAATTGTTATGAGTTTTAAAAATAACACGAAAATCGGCAGAAAAGGTGAAGATATAGCAATTCAGTTTTTGCTGGAAAATTCTTATGAGATTGTAAAAAGAAATTATTATTCCAATCAGGGTGAGATTGACATAATAGCACTTGATGATGAAGAGCTGGTATTTATTGAAGTAAAAACTCGAGTACGTGATCTGGAAACTGCTCTGGCAAGTATGAGCCCTACCAAATGTAAAAAGATTATTCGGACAGCGGAAGATTTTTTATCCAAAAATTCCAGATTTGAAGATCATTTTACCCGTTTTGATCTGCTTGTGGTCATATTGAATTCGAAAGAGCCGGTAATTCATCACATAAAAGAAGCTATTTCATTTTAATTATTCCAGCAGAGACTCATCAAAATCTTTATCCAGGTAATTTGCCCAGTCAGGCAAAGTTATTTCACGATCATCGTTTTCACTGTAGATGAGCTTGTAATTTCCGCTGGTAAGAAGATCAATAAAAATATAGGTATACATCTCCCCTTTGCGATATTTCCAGATCTCATAGTCTTTTATAGCATATTTCGTATAGAATCCGGTTTTTAATTTCAGGATTTCGTCTGGTTCTCCTTTACGCAGATATATTCTTCCTCTATCTGTATTCCAGCCAGCTTCGAAGTGGGAAAAATTCAGGGTTGTATATTCCAGACGTTTTTTTACCAGGGTAAGGAATTCGTTTTCTTCTGTCTGGGGATCAGGGTCATTCAATTGCCAGAATCTTTTCAGATAATTCTTTTTCCCGCTTTCTGTCAGATCTTTCCAGATCTTTGTTTGTGAAGATGGCAGAAAATATTTTACCAGTCTGAAATCATCTTCCAGATCGGGAAAGATCCTGATATCAAGTTCAACTTTTGCCTTGATGCTGAAATAATCTTTTTTAACTTCCTGATAGCCTGAAATATTATCAACAATTTTAACTTCGAGGCTGTAATAACCGGGTTCGAGGTTTTCAATATTCAATTTTTTTATTCTATTGATAAGATCATTCGTTTCACTGATCTGAACTTCATCCTTTTTGATGAGCTCATCATTCTTAGAGATAGTAATTATTTCAGTAAGATCCGATCGGTCATCAGCATTTTTAAAAAAACTTCTTATCTCATAATAGAGAAAAAGTTTCTGAAATTCCTGCAGATCATAAATATGGGAAGGATTAGCCAGAAACAGATAATCCCAGCGCTGAAATTTCTGGAGATAATCAGTTGAATCGCTGATAATTTGGGATGAAAATTCCAGATCGCTGAGCATGGAATCTTGATCCAGAGTCTGGAATAAATACTCCCAGTCGGATTCTGTTTCGGCTATCAGATCGGTAAAATTAAGTTTGATCACAAAACCTGATTTTGCCAGAGTAAGAGTAATTTTATCCCGAAAAGGTTCAGCGGAAGAAATTAATTCCTGATTTGTGAGAATTATTTGATTGGTGAAATCCTGCTGATAGACTTCTCTTTCATCAGACATTACTTTGAGGTCAGTTTTCAGTTGTGCTTCAAAACCGTTTTCAGTTTTAATAAACTGCAGTTCGTTGTAAGGAATCTCATAATTGATTTCCAGAATAGTATTTGATTTATCATCCAGAAACCGGTTACCATCAACAATAACTTTCAGCTCAGCATAAAGTGAAGCAGATAAAATGAATAGGAACAATATTAATTTTCGCAAATTTTCCCCTTTCGTATTAATCGTTAAAATTAATTTTAACTTTTGGTTCTGCGATGAGACAATCTTTAAAGAATTTCAGCACCTCATCGTCAGGAAACAGCTTAATAATACGAGAATGCAGATTAAGCAGCTTGAATTTTCTGGTTTTAACAGCCAAATGCAAAGAAAATTTTCCGGGAAATTTATCTGCTGCAGTAAGCAGATTCCGGGCAAAATCCTGATTTAAAAATTCCTCTCTGACTTTTAGATAAAGATCACCTGAAATTTGTTCTTTCAGTTCAGAAAAAGCAATTACCTTTCTGGGAGATATTTTCAGCAGAGAATCATTACCATTATAATTAAGCTTCTTCTTTCCTATAATAAAAAGCTCCTTTCCTTCGTTAAAAAATTCAAAATAATTGTCGTAGTCTTTGGAAAAAAGCATAACTTCAAATT
The DNA here is from genome assembly GCA_001412425.1 of Candidatus Cloacimonas sp. SDB. Classification (GTDB taxonomy): domain Bacteria; phylum Cloacimonadota; class Cloacimonadia; order Cloacimonadales; family TCS61; genus SDB. The sequence continues at coordinate 5,480 of LKUH01000121.1, read as the reverse complement.
TGCCGGCTAAATCTTCCATGATGATGATGGCAAAGGGATTACCCCTTTTATCACTCTTCTTGATGATCTCCGATACCACCCCGGCAATTGCAATATTGTTGGGAATACTTTCAATATTGTATACAGCATCATTTGTGCTGACATTTACAAGTCTGGAAATTAGACTTTCATATTGTTTAAGCGGGTGTCCGGACCAATAGAAACCCAGATATTTCTTTTCTTCATTCAACATTTGAGTGTAGGACCAGGGATGCACATCGGGAAGTTCCGGATAAAATTCTTCTTCATCCTGTTCTTCCGAAAAGGAATCAAACAGCATGATCTGACCTCTTTTTTTCTCCGATTGCACAGAAGAAGCAAATTCCAAAGCAGATTCAATTGCTGCATATTTTTGCGATCGTTTTCCCTCCAGTCCATCCATAGCTCCGGAAGATACAAGGCTTTCCAGAACAGCTTTATTCACACATACTGATTCAGCCCGGGAACAAAAATCAAAAATATTTTTAAACAACCCGTGTTTATCTCTTTCTTTCATGATTGATCTGATGGCGGCTACCCCGACATTTTTGATTGCTCTGAGTCCAAAAAGTATCTTGTTACCCTGAACTCTGAATTCATCCGAACTCTTATTAATATTGGGAGCAACTACCTCAATATTCATTTTTCGGCATTCTTCCATGAAATAAGGTATTTTTGTAGGATTATCTTCCAGTGAGAGCAGAGCAGCCATGAACTCAACCGGATAATGAGCCTTCAGGTAAGCAGTTTGAAAGGCTACATAGGCATAGGCAGTTGCATGACTTTTATTAAAAGCGTAGTTGGCAAAATCCAGCCAGTCAGTCCAGATCTTTTCCGTAATATTCCTGTCCACGCCCTTCCTGGCAGCGCCTTCTACGAAAATAATCTTCATTTTTTCCATCGTCTTAAGCTTTTTCTTGCCGATCGCTTTTCTGAGAGTGTCCGCCTGAGCTCCTGTCAATCCTCCCATATCTCGGGCAATCTGCATAACCTGTTCCTGATACACCGTTACCCCATAAGTTTCTTTAAGTGTACTTTCTGTGAGCGGATGAATGTATCTGATCTTTTCTTTGCCATGTTTACGATTAATAAAAGACTCAATAAACTGCATAGGACCGGGACGGTAAAGAGCTACCATGGCAATTAAATCTTCAAACTGGTTGGGCTTAAGATCCATCAGATATTTTTTCATACCTCCGGATTCGAACTGGAAAACCCCATCAGTTTGACCTTTCGAAAGTAATTCGTAGCTTGCTTTATCCTGCAGGTCAAAATTTTCGCTATCCAATTCCAGACCCTGAGATTCTCGCACCAGATCAACAGTTTTCTTGATTAGAGTTAAAGTCTTTAACCCCAGAAAATCCATTTTCAAGATCTTCAGATCATCAAGCCATTTGCCTTCATACTGCACCAGTACAGCATTATCACTGTTTTTCTGCGTGCTGACAGCCAAGGGGACATATTCATCCAGATTTCCCGGACCGATTACAATGCCTGCCGCATGAATGCCAATCTGCCGAATCAATCCTTCCAGTACTTTCGAATATTTCAGAATGGAAGCGTTAATATTATTTTCATGCATTTTTTCTGAAAATTCACGAGACTGTTTTAATGCTTTTTCAAGTGTAATACGTGGAATTGACGGAATAAGTTTAGTTATTTCATTAGCAGTACTGGCAGGCAAATCTAGCACCCTGGCAACATCTTTGATCACCGATTTCGCCCCTAAAGTTCCAAAGGTAATGATCTGTGCCACACTTTTTCTGCCATATTTATGCACCACATAATCAATGATTTTACTTCTGCCTTCAGCACAGAAATCAATATCAATATCAGGCATGCCAATTCTGTCCGGGTTAAGAAAACGCTCAAAGAAAAGGCCGTATTTCAGCGGATCGATCTGGGTAATTCCCAGCAGGTAGGACACAATACTGCCCACCGCGGATCCCCTTCCTGGTCCCACTGGCACGTTCATGGAATTAGCTGCATCAATAAAGTCTTTAACTATAAGGAAATAGCCCTCATATTGCATATCGCCGATAACGGACAATTCGTAGTCAATCCTAGCTTCAATCTCCTCCGAAACCACAGGGTATTTCTGAGCGACAGCATCGTAACATAGCTGTTTTAAATATTCTCTTTTTGATTCATATTTTTCAGGAATTTCAATATCAGGAAGGAGGAAATCATCATAATCCAGTTGCAGATCTATTTCATCTGCAATCTTAATCGTATTTTCGTAAGCTTCGGGAATATCGGGGAAAAGTTTTTTCATTTCGGCTTCAGATTTAAAATACAGCTGATTAGTCTTGTACTTCATCCGATTGGTATCAGTTAAAGATTTACCAGTTTGAATACAGAGTAGAACATCATGAGCTTCAGCATCCTCTTCCTGCAGATAATGACAATCGTTGGTTACTACCAGAGGCGTAGAGGTTTTTTCTGCCAGATCACACAACAGAGGGGCAACGATCTCTTCTTCTTCCAGACCATGATTCTGGATCTCTATATAATATCTGCCAGGAAAGGTTTGTTTGTAGAATTCCACTACTTCCAGAGCCGCAGCTTCCTTACCCGTATAGAGCAAGTGAGGTAATTCTCCTTTCAGGCAGGCTGAAAGGCAGATAAGTCCTTCAGAATGTTCTGCCAGTATTTTTTTGTCTATCCTCGGTTTATAGTAAAAACCTTTCAGGTAAGCTTTGGTTGATAATTTAATCAGGTTTTTGTAGCCAGTAAGATTTTTGGCAAGTAGAACCAGATGGTGCCTTATATCTTTTCTGGAAGCGTCTGCCTCGATAGAACCGGAAATAATATAAGTCTCAATCCCGATAATGGGTTTAATCCCATTTTTTCTGGCAGTTAAATAGAAGTCGATAGCACCGAACATATTACCGTGATCTGTGATTGCTACGGCTGGCATATCGTATTTTTTAGCCAGGGCAATTATTTTGTCGACACGGCAGGCGCCGTCCAGCAGGCTATATTGCGTATGGTTATGCAGATGAACAAATGCCATAAGATAATTCCCCAGACCTTATTTTATGATAAATTTTCTTTAATTAACCCAAAATTACCAAGTGATAAAATTACAATAAGTCACCCTGTCAAGCCAAAAAAGAGAGGGAAAAATCGAGATTTTTCTTACTCCTTAAAGGAGTTATATTTAAGCAAAATTTTTCCGAATAAATAAATTTTCTGATAAAATAATAACAAGAACAAGACACTAAAATTGATAAGGCAGGCAACCCGAGAGGTAATTAGATAAAATTTCACTATTATCAATCCCGCAACAGCTGAAATGAGCAGAAAAAAAATTGACACGTTTTAATGATAATGTACTCAGTGACCATATAGTCATTCAAATAGGAAATAATTATGAATAAAAGACAGGTTCAGAAGCAGCAGACCAGAAATTTAATTTTGCAGCAGGCTAAAAACTGTTTTATCAGCAAAGGATTCCTTAATACAACCACTTCTGAGATAGCTGCTGAATGTGGTATAGCTCATGGGACCTTATTTCTTCATTTTAACAACAAGGAGATTCTAATAATCGAGATCCTGGATCAGCAATTGGAAATTATCAGCCTTAAGATAATTGAATTGATCAGAGAAGCATATGACCTTAAGGAGATGCTGAATAATTATCTGGATTTCATTCAGAGAGAAGAGGATTTTTTTCATACAATCACCCGTGAATTACCCTTTTATTCGGATGAACTGAGAAGAAAGATCATTTTCAGAGAATCATTGATCAGGAAAAAATTTGTGAAAGCTATTGATGAAGGAATTGCACGGGGAAATTTTATTACCTGTGACAGTGTTATGGCTGCTACATTTTTATTCAGCACCATCAGTTATTATCTCAGTTTAAAGAATATTTTCGTAAGTGAGGGAAGTGTTATAGCTAAATTCAAAGACAAGATTATTTTAACTTTCTTATCGTTCTTAACCAGAAGGGAGGATGCATGAAAAAATACCGGATCTGCAAAACCTGTGGAAAAGTATTATATGCTGAGGAAGATTTTGCTGAAGGTGAAAGCGGAAATGATTACTGCAGAGATTGTGCCGATGAGTTCGGGAACAGAAAAAGATATTCTCAAATAGTTAAAGATACAAAGGAACTCTTAACCAGTCAAATGGGTATTTCGGAGAGAGAAGCGGAAGAAACAGCAAAAGAAAATGTTTCCCGAATTCCCTTTTGGATTCAGCAGGAACAGATTTTCTCAGCAAAGAAAAATATCATAATCATTGATACCGGCAGTACCACCACAAAAGCCTTATTATTGCACAGAGAAAATGAGGAATATTCCATCAGATCGCTGCAGTTTTCTGCGACTACAGTAGAAAAACCAACTGAAGATGTAAATTTTGGAGTTCTTGCTTCCATCAAAAAAATTGAAACTGATACCGGATTAAAATTGCTTGAACCCGACTCTAATGAGACAAATCTTAATTTTGTTCCCGACACCATCTGTTTAGCTACCAGCAGTGCGGGTGGAGGGCTGCAGATACTGGTGATAGGACTTACCCTCTTTGACTCAGCCAGCAGCGGGAAAAGAACCGCTTTCGGGGCAGGTGGAGTGATTCTGGACACTTTTGCTATTGATGATAAACGCAGCAGCCTGGAGCAGATGACAGCCATGGGTATTCTTCATCCTGACATCATACTGATGGCAGGGGGTGTTAATGGCGGTGCAGTTAGCCCGATATTGCGATTGGGCGAGATCCTGCTGCTATCCAATCCCAAACCAAAATTTGGTGAAAAGAATAAGCTACCTTTGATTTTTGCTGGTAATGAAGCTGCTCAATACTATATTGCCGGTTTATTTCAGCAGAAATTCGAACTCTTCATGGTTCCCAATATCAGACCCACTTTATCTCAAGAGAACCTTGCACCAGCACGGGAAAAGATCCATAAATTGTTCATGGATAATGTTATGGAACAGGCACCCGGATATGCAAAATTGAAATCTATTGTCGCAGATGAGATAATCCCAACTCCCACCGGCGTAATTCAAGCTCTTCAATTGGTCAGTGAAAGTATGGAAAAAAATGTTATGTCGGTTGATATTGGCGGAGCTACTACAGACATTTTTTCCAACATAATGGGTTATTATTTTAGGACAGTAAGTGCCAATTATGGGATGAGTTACAGCATTTCCAATGTTTTGAAGGATGCTGATATTTCCCAGATTAAAAAATGGTTGCCTGAGGATATGGAAGAAGATTATATCCGTAACTATATTGGCAATAAAATGCTATATCCCACCTTCAATCCCGATAATGCTTATCAGATTGCTATTGAACAGGCAATAGCTCGGGAAGCCATTGCCCTGTCAAAAAACCAGCATATGAAAATGAATTTCAACACTGACAACATCGGTTTTCTGGATAAGATAGTAAACATCCAGCGTGACCTGAGTAAAATATCGGAAACTTTTTTCTTTGAAAAGGCACTTGAT
>LKUH01000120.1 GCA_001412425.1 Candidatus Cloacimonas sp. SDB | reverse complement strand
AGGCTCCAGAAAGGAGCCTTTTTTTTCAGGGATAAATCCTGTTGATCATTCTGGGGAAAGGAATCACTTCCCTGATGTGCCTGATCCCGCTCATCCACTGGATCAATCTTTCCAATCCGATACCAAAGCCGCTGTGAGGAACAGAGCCGTACTTTCTCAGGTCCAGGAACCACTCATAGTTTTCCAGATCGTATCCTTCAGCCAGAATTCTGTTTTTCAGGATCTCATAATCATCTTCACGTTGAGAACCGCCGATGATCTCACCAAAACCTTCCGGTGCGATAAGATCAGCGCCCAAAACCAGATCCGCATTTTCAGGATCCCGCTTCATATAAAAAGATTTTATTGATTTAGGCCATTTTTCGATGAAAACAGGAACGTCGGAATCTGTTGTGATAAGTTCTTCCTCCGGCGCGCCGAAATCGTCTTCATAACCAATATCCACACCTTTTCCCTTAAGAAAATCTATCGCTTCCCGGTGAGTGCAGCATTTAAAGGGGGCATCAGCTTTTTTCAGCCGGGCAATATCTCTTTCCAAGAGCTGAAGTTCGGGAAGATTTTTGGCAATTACACTGCGGATAACGAATCTGATGAGATCTTCCTGGATCTGCAGATTTTCCCGGTGTTCCACAAAAGCTGCTTCCGCATCCATCATCCAGAATTCGGTCAGATGCTTTCTGGTTTTCGATTTTTCAGCCCGAAAGACCGGTCCGAAATCGTAAACCCTGCCCAGGCTCATTATACCTGCTTCCAGATAAAGCTGACCCGATTGTGACAGAAATGCTGATCCCAGGTCAAAATAGGGTACTTCAAATAATGTTGTAGTTCCTTCACTGGCATTGGGTGTAAGTATGGGTGAATCGAAACGGTAAAAATCGTGATCGTTGAGATATTCACAGATAGCAAAATAGACAGTATGTCTTATTTTAAGAGCGGCAGCCTGCCTGGGTGAACGCAGCCAGAGATGCCTGACAGATAAGAGAAAATCGGGACCGTGCTCTTTTTTCCCAATCGGATAATCGGGACTGGAGGAAATGATCTCGACATCGCGCAGATGGAATTCATAAACTCCTTCTTTATGAGGGTGTTTTTGGGGAATTCCGGTAATTTTAACAGAAGCTTCTATGGTCAGATCTTTTACTTTTGCAAAATTTTCTGCCCCCATATCTGGTTTGGAAGCTACTGCCTGTAGCTCTCCGGTTCCATCACGAAATATCACAAATCTCAGTTTACTGCTCGCTTTTCTGAAGTTTCTTACCCAGCCCTGCAGTAAAACTTCTTCGTTTAAATGCTCTTTTATTTCTTTAATTTTTATAGATTTCATTCCATCACTCCACGAGTTTGAAAATTTATTATTTATTTTGTATTTTATTCACTATTTCCAAGGCAACTTCCAGCGCCCTGATTCCAGCTTTACCGTCAACCACCGGATTTATATTCGCTTCGATCGCCTGAATGAAAGACTCCAGCTCAAGAGTCAAAGCATCTTTACTGCGATCGGAAGCATCCACCTCATTTATATCAACCACATTTTCAGTTTCAATCCCCTCGTAATTACCAGCCAGCAGTTTAGGCAGGACTTTATAGAGGTTTTTGGACCTTTTTATGTGTCGGACTTTTTTGGCCTGAAAATCCATGGAGAAATATCCGTCTTTCTGAAAAATTCTCAGTTTGCGGGAACGTTTCAAAGAAATACGGCTGGCTGTAACATTGGCAACTGCGCCATCCTCAAATTCGATCCTGGCGTTGGCAATATCAATACTTCTGGTCAGCACTCCTGCCCCACTGGCAGAGATATGTTTGACTTTGCTTTTAATGAAAGCGAGGATCAGATCAATATCGTGGATCATCAGCTCCAGCACTACCGGTACATCGGTTCCTCTGGCAGTGAAAGGTCCTATTCTATGGCATTCGATAAAAAGCGGATCTTTGATCTTATCTTCCATTTCCAGCACAATCGGATTGAAGCGCTCAATATGACCAACCTGAAGTTTAAGGTTGTTTTTTTCTGCTAATTCCTGTAATTCAACAGCCTCTTTCAGATTGGAAGCTATCGGCTTCTCAATGAACACGTGAATCCCTTTTTTCAGAGCTGCTTTTGCCAGTTCGAAATGGGAAACTGTTGTCACAACAATAATCAGCGCTTCACACTGTTCTATAAGTGCGGCAAAAGAGGGAAAGGAATGAGCCTGGGTCTTCCGGGCTATTTCTTGAACCCGTCCGGGGTTTTTATCATAAAATCCGACAAAATCGCAGAAATCGCTGTTCTGCAAAATTCTGGCATGATTTTGACCAAATTGTCCGACTCCAACTACTCCTACCTTTATCATCAGCCCTTCTAACTCTATTATTTAGTGGTTGTTAAATTCCTTGTCGCTCCTGCTGATGTCAAGTAAAGAAATGATTTCCAGCAATTGAAGAGTTGTTTTCAGCAGGTAAAGATCTATATTGTTTTCTTGACATTGCGGCTGTTAAAATTTTTCTAAAAAAAACTGAATGGAGTTAACATGAAAGCTAAAGTTTTATTACTGATACTGGATGGTTATGGATTATCGGACCTTAAGGCAGGAAATGCAATTGCGGCAGCAGAAACGCCCCATCTCGATAAATTCAAGTCTGAAAATAATTTAAGCAGATTAATAACCTCCGGTGCTGCAGTGGGCTTACCGGCGGGAGTTATGGGAAATTCCGAAGTAGGACATCTTAATATCGGAGCCGGCAGAATCGTATATCAGATGAATTCCATGATCGACAAACAGATTGCTGAAGGTGATTTTTTCCAGAATGAAGCTCTGTTGAAAATTATTGAACATCAAAGAAAATATAAAGGCGATATCCATCTTTTCGGGTTGCTATCGGACGGCAACGTGCACAGTTTCAACCAGCATCTCTGGGCTTTACTGCAATTTTTTAAGGAAAATGGAGCAGAACAGATTTATCTGCACGCTTTTATGGACGGAAGAGATACCCTTCCCCATTCCGGAAAAGGTTTTATCGAAGAATTTCTGGAAAAATCTGCAGAAATCGGGATTGGTAAAATAGCAACCATTTCCGGCAGATATTACGCCATGGACAGAGATAAGCGCTGGGAAAGAATTGAAAAAGCTTACGAAGCGATTGCCAGAGGTAAAGGCGAACAAGCCCCAGATCCTCTAACCGCAATGGATTCCAGCTACGAGCAGAAAGTAACTGATGAATTCATCATTCCCAAAGTGATTGAGGAAAATGGCGAACCTGTTGCCAGAGTTAAAGATAACGACAGCATCCTGTTCTTCAACTTCAGGGCAGATCGAGCCAGAGAGATCACGGAAGCTTTTATTCTGCCCGATTTCAGCCATTTTCCGGTCGAGAAATATTCCAACCTGAAATTTACCACCTTCAGTGCTTATGACGTAAATTTTACACCTTATGTGGATGTCTGTTTCAGATTAGCAGAATTGCAGAATATTCTGGGTGAGATCATCAGTAAAGAGGGCAAAAAGCAGCTTCGTCTGGCGGAAACGGAAAAGTATGCCCATGTAACTTTTTTCTTCAATGGCGGCAACGAAGAACCTTTTGAAGGCGAAGACAGGATCCTTGTACCTTCTCCCAAAGTTGCCACTTACGATCTTCAACCTGAAATGAGCGCTTACGAAGTTAAAGATAAATTGATCAATGCCATGGCGTCAGGAAAGTACGATTTAATCATTACAAATTTTGCCAATTGTGACATGGTGGGACACACCGGAATCTTTGCAGCTGCTGTAAAAGCGGTTGAGACCGTGGATGAATGTGTTGGAGAAATAGTTAAGGCTGCAGCGGAAAACAAATTCAACCTCATTCTTACTGCCGATCATGGGAACGCGGAAAAAATGATCGATGAGAAGGGCAATTTATTCACAGCCCATACTACTAATCCCGTACCGGTGGTCGTTTCTCTGATTAATCATGAAAAGGTAAACCTGAAAGAAGGCATTCTGGCTGACCTGGCACCTACAATTTTAAAAATCATGAATATTGCCCAACCGGAAGAAATGACTGGAAAAGCTTTATATTAGGGGGAAGATATGAAATCTGTCGATCGTATAGACATCAATAAAAGGCGTCCGATTCCCAACTGGATCAAACTTGTGCTGCTGATAATGGTCATATTTGGAATTAGTTTAAGGAACTGCTGGAAAAAATCTCACGTAAATACTGTGAATATAAGCGATATAGAGATAGCGGATTATACAATTTCGACCATAGACATAAAATTTACAGTTGAGAATCCCAACCAGGTTGATCTGAAGAAACCGATTATCATCAGAGTGATGCTTAAATCGGGTGCAGAATTGACCAGCAAATTAACTTCCATCGAATTTCCTGCCCAAAGTAAAAAACGCTATTTAAAAGTGCTTACAAAGTTTACCAGACCTTTAACAGATCTCAGCGATATCGGCAATGTAACGGTGGAAGTGTATAATCCGTAGTTGACAGCAGTTAAAAATTTGTAAGGCTAACTTGCTGAATATTTGATTATTTAACTGTGTATCAAATTTAAAATTCTGTGAGGAAAAAATCTTTCTT
>LKUH01000119.1 GCA_001412425.1 Candidatus Cloacimonas sp. SDB | reverse complement strand
TTATGGTTCAACGGTTCCTGTAACATGATGGATGTTTATGGTGGCAGCGGTATTACTGAATTTAAACACTGGACCATCTTTGGAGATGCTTCTCTAATGGTTAGAACTGCTGAACCTGCTGCAATGGCTGTTACCCATAATGCGGAGATCCTTACCGGCGATAACACTTTTAACGTGAATGCCGGAGTCGAAGAGGCACTGGTCTGTCTTTACGACGGATCCCAGATTATTGCCTCCGATTATACTCCTGCTTCCGGAAATGTAACCCTGCTGCTGAATCCGGTTCCAGATACCCCCCAGGACCTCACTTTAACCATTACTGCCTATAATAAAATTACCTGGCAGGAAACCATTCCTGTTATCAATCCTGCAGGAACAAATGTTGTTATTGAGAGCTCTTCAGTAACTGCAGGTGAAGATGAGATCATAGATCCCTCTGAAACTGTCTATTTATCAGTAACTTTGCATAATTCTGGCTCGGAGACAGCTACTAACGTCAGCATGACAATCTCGGAAACAGATTCTTATATTACCCTTCTGGATTCCTCACAATCTTTTGGCTCAATCAATTCCGGAAGCTCAGTTCTTCAGAACGACGCCTTCAGTTTCAGTGTTGCAGACGATATTCCCGATGAATATCCCATAGCTTTGAACTGTTCCATAATCTGTGATGAATCCGATTGGAACTATCAGATTCTTCTTGCAGCTCATAATCCCCCTGCAATAAGTGTTGAACCAGACCATTTTGATCTTATTCTTGCAACCAACGTAACTTCTTCCAGTAATCTTATGATCTCTAATTCAGGCGGAGCAACACTGGATTATACCGTTACCGTTATCCCCGATTGGCTTAGCCTGAACGGTGGAAATTCAGTTTCCGGAAATATTATAATGGGAGATCCACAGGATGAAATTACTGTTGTCTTTAATACCGGTATACTCTCAGGTGGTATTTATGAGGCTGAAATAACCACTGCAAGTAATGATCCGGTTGATCCAGTGATTACCACTCCAGTAACCTTAACAGTTCTAGGCGCTCCTTCAAATATAATCGTAGAAGTAGAAGATAATAATATTCTTCTGAGCTGGGATCAGGTAGAGGGAGCCAGTTCTTATAAAATCTACAGCACATCAACACCTGATGATGAAGATACTTTTGAATTGCAGGAGATTGTGTCTTCAGAATTTAATTCAAGATCTTATTTAGTTAATGATTCGAAACAATTTTTCAGAGTTGTGGCTTCAACTGAGCCTATAGGAGAATAGCTCTTTATTACAGATCATCTAAAAAACTTGTCTTCAGGCAAAAAAATTCTATTTCCAGCACTGCTAAAGGGAAATCAATTC
>LKUH01000118.1 GCA_001412425.1 Candidatus Cloacimonas sp. SDB | reverse complement strand
TAGAGCAGGCCATAGATGAAGTTGTTATTGATGAACCACCTGTCCATATTGAAAAAGGACAGGTCTTAGGGATAAAGGATGAAAAAAAGGAATGGCTTATTGAAGCAGAAATAATCTCAATTGCCGAAGATAGAGAGAGTACTATATTTGAGGATATAAAACAGATGGTTATTTTTAAAGAAGAAGAACCACATCTTACTATTTCTGCAGAGACATGCATTGCCAATATGCAGAACAAAGATATGGAGTTGAATGGGAATGTTGTTATTTCCAATAATGATGGTGATTCTTTAATGGGAGAGAAAATATTCTGGCACTCAGAGGAACAAAGATTATCAAGCAATGATAGAGTAGAATTGCAAGTAGAGGATAAATACATTATTGCAGGCGGGATTTCAACAAATATGGAAATGACACAGCTTGAATTAACTGATAGAGTAACTGTTACTATGAAGTTATAAGTAAATGGTGGGGTCATATGTAATACATATGGGGTCAGGTCTTCACATTTGACATTTTTTTAGAGAAATGTCAAATGTGAAGACCTGACCCCATGACCATCCACCAGAGAAGAAAAGGAGGATAAGAATTAAGAAAATGAAGAAAAGAATGCTTATAGAAATTTTAACCCTGATAGTTTTAATAACAATGATCATGATTTCTCCAATTTCTTTATTTGCTCAGGAACAGGTACAGATGACTGACCAAGAAGATAATGGTGAGGAAGAATCAACAGTAGAGCTTACTGCTGATCAGGTAAATTATGATAAAGAAAATGACCAGATGATCTTTGTTGGTAATGTAGTGATTGTCCAGGAGGATACTACCTTAACTGCTGGCCAGGCATCTTTCAATGTGGATACCAAGGTTGGTCAAATTATTGAAAACGTTAAGTTGGTAGAGGAAGATGTCACTATTACCGGTGAAACATTAGAAGCATTCTTGAATGACAAGCGATATATCTTTGAAAATCAGGTTGAGTTGATACAGGAGAGAGAAGATGATTCCGGAGAATCGGATAATGTAAACTGGCTTTGCCAAAAGTTGGAGATTTTTACAGATACCAAAAATATGACCGCTACCGGAGAAGTGAATATTACTAAGAAAGACTATACTATTACAGCACAAGAAGCAATTTACAATGATGCTGAGGACAAGATATCTCTGAGTGGCAATGTTAAAATAGAAGAAGTAGAAAACGATCGGCAAATCTCCGGAGACCAGGCCATTTTCTATATCAATGATGATAAATTAGAAGTAACCGGAAATGTCAGAAGTAGCATGGTTTTGGATTAATAGAATACATACAATATGTTGGTTATTTGCAATTTACTATTATATGTATGTATGCACAGTATACATGTAAACATATAAAGTGCATTGTTGGTTGAGAATAGAGAGAGGAGCTTGTAATGATTCAGCGAAATAATTGGAAACGAGTCATTGTATATCTTACAATCATTATTTTGTTTACTTTTATAATTAATGGCTGTGCCCGATGGCCAGATGACCCCAATGGGGGAAATGGAATAGAACAGAAATTGTTAACTATTAGAGTTGATATAAATAGCACTGGTGTGATTGATACTAACAATGGTTACTATTATATTGTATTTGATACAAACGAAAATGCCCTTTCACCACCTGATGATAATATAGATGATTGGGAAGATGATTATTACTATATTAGATTAGATGAATATGGTTTTTATTTTGGGGAAGTAGGAACTACTCAAGAGGAATATATTGGTAATATACCATCTACCGATAATTATTTCCAGATAACTGTTAATTTTGACAAACTTGGTGACCCAGAGAAGGTATTTATGAATGTTATCACAACCGATAGGAATGATGAGGCTTATGATTATATGAATGATGCCTCGAGCTTGACCATTAGTGATACAGATTTTGTTCCATACAACAATATAGTAAGCGATTTCCAGCAGGATTCCCTTGGGGGTGTGAATTTTGACATTGCACAGGCTACAGTCACAATCCTAGTTCCATAAAATTTCACAACGACTTCTAGCCACCGATGGTAATGGTTTCGGTTGGGAAGGCGTTAATTTTAAAATCAAACCAGATAGATTGAGTGGATTGACGATAGTTGATACTAATTTCACGGCAGTGTAGATCTC
>LKUH01000117.1 GCA_001412425.1 Candidatus Cloacimonas sp. SDB | reverse complement strand
TGTAAGTGCATTCTTATTATCACGTTTTTTTTATTTTTAATAACATCAGTTTTAAATGCTCAGGACGATTTTGAAAAATGGAAGCAGCAGCAGGAAGAGGATTTTCGTGCCTATAAAGATGCCAATGATAAAGCTTTCATGAAGTATCTGGAAGATCAGTGGGAAAGCTTTGCAACTTTTATCGGTGAGAAAAGGGATACTACCCCCAAACCCGAAGAAGTGCCGGTTTCCGAAACGGAAGAATTGGAGGTTACAGATTCTGTCGCAGTTGATACTGCGGAATTACCGGCTCTGCTTATTGAGGAAGACGAAGTAGACATTAACAACGATATTGAGATATTTCAGCCTGAAAAAGGGAAGCAGCATGAAATAGAATTCTGGGGACTTCAACTGGGAATTAAAGAACCCGAAAATTTTGCTATCGATCTCAAATATCCTGTTACCAGTAAATCGGTCGCTGATTTCTGGTATAAAATCAGTAATTCAAATTATGAGCCCTTACTGGATCAACTGCTGCAGTATAGAAAAAATATGAACCTGAATGACTGGGGCTATTGCCTGCTGCTGAATAATACCGGCAATGTTCTAAGCGGTAATAAAACAGATCTGACAAAATTATTTATCTGGTTCATGCTTACTAAATCCGGATTTGAATTAAAAGTAGGTTATAATAAGACTAATATTTATCTTCTGATTCCTTCGGAACAGCCAATCTTCGGAGAATCATATGTTAAGATAAGTGGTAAAAAATATTATATTATTAATTTTGAAGAAAAAGAAAAAATTAAACTGAACATCTACACTTACAAAGGTTCTTATCCTGAAGTTGATGATTTGATTAACCTTGATGTAATTGCCTCACCTGCTATAAAAAACCAAATGGTAGAAAAAGACCTGAGATTCGATTATGCCGGAAAAGAATACGTAATTAATATAACCCTGGATCAAAATACTGCAGCGTTCTTCAAAGATTACCCGCAAACCAATATGCAGGTCTATTTTACAGCTCCCCTGTCTTCCCAGGCAGAACGGTCGCTTCTGTCGCAGTTGAGACCGATAATTTCCGGTAAATCTGAAGCTGTGGCAGTTAATATCCTGCTTAGATTCGTGCAAAAAGCATTTCCCTATAAAACTGATCAGGATCAGTTCGGTTACGAAAAAGTCTTTTTCCAGGATGAATTTCTCTATTACCCCTATTCCGATTGTGAAGACAGATCTATTATGTTCGCCTATCTGGTTAAGAAACTGGTGGGACTGGATGTGATCGGGCTGGATTATCCCGGTCATATTGCTACAGCTGTTAAATTCAACAGTAACGTCCGAGGTGACACCATAGTCTATAACAACGAACGCTATCTGATCTGTGATCCTACTTATATTAATGCTAATATTGGCAGGGGAATGCCTAACTTCCGGAAAAAGGCCCCCAAAATAATTAAAATTCTTTAAATGGAGTCCAAATGAATTATGTGATTTTCGATGATCAGCACTGGTGGAATTTCTTTCCCCTTACTCTCAACAGATCAATCGGAGATTTAAGAGTAGGTATTCTGAAACTGAGACAGCGCATTAACGCCTATCTGAACCATGAACAGAATAATATCATCATACCCGCTGATCTGGCGAAACTCTATCAGGAAAGACATCCTGACTGGAAAGTTAACAAATTGCCCGCAGGTGAATTAACTCTAGTTAACAGCAGAATAAAAATAGATGCAGATATTTCTGCCAGGATCAAGAAGCTCAAAAGTGGTCAGTGTTTAAATTTTGGTGAGAATATTATCGCCGCCAGAATACAAGCGGATGAGACTGATCTGTCTTCCGAAAATCTTTTAGACCTATTTAAAAATATGCATAAAATAGAGTTTCCCTCTAATTGTTTATGGGAAAATATCTGGCAGCTGATCTCCCAAAACGCTGATTATATCCGCAATGATTTTCAGGATTTCTTTTATGAGAAAGATAATTATTATGAAGCTGAACTGGGAGTAACTATTCTTGATCCCTATAACGTCTGGATAGGAGATAAAACGGAACTGAAGCCGGGAGTTGTGATCGATGCCTCCCAGGGTCCGGTTGTCATTGATGAAGAAGTATTGATCATGCCCAATGCCGTTATTACTGGTCCGGTCTTTATAGGTAAAAATTGTATCATAAAAAGCGGAGCAAAGATATCAGATGGTACCAGCCTGGGGAGAGGTTGCAAGATCGGAGGTGAACTGGAAGGCACAATTATCCAGGCTTATTCCAATAAACAGCATGATGGATTTCTGGGTCACAGTTATCTGGGTGAATGGGTAAACCTTGGTGCAGGTACCAGTAACAGTGATCTGAAGAATAATTATCAGAATATCAGTGCTTACTTTTATCCTGCCCAAAATAAGGTAGATACGGATAATATGTTTATGGGAGCAATTATAGGGGATCATGTGAAAACTGCGATAAATTCTTCCATTTATACCGGTGCAGTTATCGGAATTGGATCAAACCTGTTGGGCAGTGATCCGATAACCGGCTTTGTACCCTCTTTGAAATGGGGCGCGGGAAATAATCTGCAGGAATATGATCTGAATAAATTTTTACAGACTGCTGCAATTGTAAAAGCAAGAAGAGGGTTAAAAACAACTGAAGAAGAAAAGGAATTATTCAGCAGGATCAGAGAATTTGAACAAAAAATCATTTGACGCCGATTAGGTAGTGCAATTCTTAACCTGTTGCTAATTTGATAAATGGAGAACAAATGCAGGATTTAGTAGAAATAATTTTTAGATCCGAAAGGATGGGATATTTTCTTAATTCCAAAGAACTTGAGATTGCACCGGACTCAAAGGTTGTAGTGCGGGTGGAAAGGGGTGAAGATATCGGCAGAGTGCTCAATTCCGCCGTTCAAGATGAGGAACTGGAAAAGAAAATAAATGACAATTCTTTGGGAAAAATACTCAGGATCGCAACTGAGGAAGATTTTAAGCAGCTTGAGGCAGTTAAAAAAAAGGAGAAGGATGCTTTTAAAAAGTTTCAGGAAATGGTCGCAAATCATCCTTTTGATATGAAATTGCTGGATGCGGTCTATCAGCTTGATGGTAATAAACTTACTTTCTTTTTTTCCGCTGAAGGTAGAATAGACTTCAGAGAATTTGTCCGAGAACTGGCAACAGAATTCAAAACCAGGATAGAGCTGCATCAATCTTCCGGCAGAGAAGATGCCAGGAGATTGGGTGGACTTGGTATCTGTGGAAAAACCTACTGTTGCTGCACTTTCCTGAAAAAATTTAACCAGGTGACCATTCAAATGGTCAAAGATCAAAACCTGATCAGTAATCTTTCTAAAATTTCAGGACCTTGCGGTCGTCTTCTTTGCTGTCTGCAATATGAAGAGGATTTTTATTTGAAAAAATCAGAAGAATTTCCTGAGATTGATGAAGAAATAATCATTAATAATAATAAAATGTATGTTCAGAAAAATGACTATTATAATGGGAAGATCTACCTCTATTCCAAAGACAACGAAATTAAAAATGAAATGATCTCCCTTAAAAAATACATTCAGCTATTACATAAACCTGATGAAAATTAATTTACTTGAGCTGCATCCTGATGAATTTAAAGAGTTACTTTTAAGGCAGGTTGATAAAAAGTTCAGAATAAAACAACTACTCAACTGGATTTATGTCCATCGCATTCTGGATCCTGATCTGATGAGCAATATTCCTGCCGATTTTAAAACCTTCCTCAAAAAGGAATTCAGCAATTTTATTCCCCGAATATTAGATAAACAGATCTCGCAGGATAGTTCAACTAAATACTTGTTAGAGCTGGAAGATGAAAACAGGATCGAAATGGTCATCATTCCCAGAGAAGGAAGGACAACTCTCTGCCTATCTTCCCAGGTTGGTTGTGCAAGGAACTGCCTGTTCTGTGCAACAGCCAAAATCGGTTTGATCAGAAATCTGTATGTACATGAGATCCTGTCACAGGTTTTTATAACTCTGAAAGAACTACAGGACAGGAAACTGACCAATATTGTATTTATGGGAATGGGGGAACCGCTGGACAATTATGAGAATGTTCTGAAATCCATCAGGATCCTTCAGCACGAAGAAGGGTTCAAGTTCAGCCCCAGAAGAATTACACTATCCACTTCGGGAGTTATTCCCCGCTTGAATGATCTGGCAGATTCAAACCTGAAAGTAAAACTTGCTGTCTCTCTTAATTCTGCGATTCAGGAAAAAAGAGCTGAAATAATGCCTTTGACAAAACAATATCCGTTGGCGGAATTAAAAAAATGCTTGCTGAATTTCAGAAAAAAAACATCCTATCGTATAACTTTTGAATATGTAATGATTAAAAATTTTAATCTAGCGGCAGAAGACAGCCAAGCCTTGATAGATTTTATTGGCGACATTTCCTGTAAACTAAATTTGATTGCCTGGAACAAAGTGGATTATCTGCCTTATGAAACTCCTGATGAAAATGATATCAGGGATTTTTTGAAGGCTATTAACAAATTAAGCTCTGCTGTTACTTTTCGTTCCAGCAGAGGTGCTGATATCAACGCAGCCTGCGGACAGCTGGCCGGGCAATATTATTAAGGATCGGAGATCTTATGGAAAAGAAAGATATCGATATTAAACAGATTGCCGGTATGATAGACCATACCGAATTAAAATCCAGTTCCGGTGAAAAAAAGATCAAAAACCTCTGTGACGAAGC
>LKUH01000116.1 GCA_001412425.1 Candidatus Cloacimonas sp. SDB | reverse complement strand
GAAAAAATTAGGTATTAAAGCCGAATCTAATTATCTGGAGTTTCAGCAGCGATTTTTTTTAAGATTGAGTCCAGATTATTTTTTGCCTGCAGGTATCTGGGCCAGATCTTCAAGGCATAATCATAAAATTCTGCGGCTTTTTCCAGCTCTCCGGTCATTTCATAAGCCCAGCCCAAATTATTAATGGCAACAGCATATTCTTTGTCCCGGGACAGAATTTTTGTGAATACAACTTCATCAAACCTATCAAACTCATCCTCGGGAATCTCTTGATCAAGTAATTGTGAAATTGTATCTCTAACTTCGGGATGATCGCTGATTCTGTGATAATCTCGTTCCAGCATTCCTGAATAGAATTTTTTCAAGTCAGATCTTTCCAGAATTGATTTTCTAAAAGCTTCAATTCCCTTTTCCCACTTATCCACTGTACAATAGAGATATCCTAATTTTGCATATAAATGGAAAGGAAAAGGAGCATTTTCGGCAGCTTCGGAATAATATTTTATGGCATTTTCTGGGGAATTGTTTTTTTCATAGATTTCTGCCAGATTTGTCTGGGCAATATAGCTGAATTCAGGTTTAATTTCGATCATTTTTACTAAAGTAGATACAGCTTCCTTATAATGCCCCAGCTTAGAATAGACAACGGCTAAATTTCCCAGAGCGTAATAAAGATCGGGTTGAATTTTTAAAGCTATATTATACTGATAAATGGCTTTGCCATATTCCTTTTGTTCCAGAAATCTGTCCCCGAATCTTTTGAAAGTCATGGCTTCTTCATATTTTTCTGATTCGGAAATATTGATCAGCCATTGGGGACGGGTAATTGAGATCAGGGCAAAAGTTATTAGCAGGACCCAGATGAACAGCAGAGAATACGACATAAATTTGTCAACGGCTGATGGACCAGCGGAAGAATTATCTGTTTTATTATGTTTAGCAGGTATTGTGGATAATGAAAAGAACATTCTTCCCCTCCTCTTTTAATCGGTTAAACTCTCTACAGGCCTCCGGTGTAGGCAGAATGATTATTTGCAGGGCTTTATTCTTAATATGATTGAAAACAAACTGCACCGGAAAATCTTCTGGAAATCCTTTTCCACCCAAACCTTCATGTCCGCTTCCAATTAATAGGATATCGTCGACTTTATTGTAAATAGTAGCTAAATCTCTGGCATTAAATGAATGTTTTTTATCTACCAGCCTGAATGTGTTATCGGGAAAGATCATAACATCAAAAAAAGGAATTGGAATACCTTTGTAAACCACTAAGCCGTATTTATTGCCGACAATGTAATCATTTCTGTTTTTTAAGAAATTAATACTATGCAGAATTAAAATTATACCGATTAGCAGTAACAGGGCAAAACGAAAATATCTATTTCGAGAAAAATGAAACAGGAGAAAGATTAATAAAAAGGACATAAAAGTAATTGTTACCACATAATACCAGTAAGACATATCTGCCAGCACTGAGCTAACCAGGATCAATATGAAGGTAAAGATCAGTTCCCAGAAGAGCAGGGTTTTAGGATTGTGCAGGTAATCCTTGATTCTGTGATGAGTAAGCCGGAATTTGAATTGCTTTAACTCTTGCGGAAAAATTCCTACAAATAAGAAAATCATACCAATTATGGACCCCCAGGCATCCTTGGCGATATCACTGATATCAAATATTCTTCCGGAGATGAAAACCTGAATTCCTTCATCAAAAGTTGAAAGAGCCCAAGCAGATATAAAGATAAACAAAATAATTCTGGCTATTGGTTTATCTTGTGATTTAAAAAAACGGTAGGCTATGAAGGAATAAATTCCATAGGCAAAATAATGCCAGTTATGCTGAAGATCATAAAATCTATGATCGAAATAATAATCAGCAAAAAGTTGTGCCAGATAGATCAATAAAACTGCCGCTAAACCACCCAGAATATGATGACGTCTAATTTTCCTGAAATTCTTTATAATTATTATTACTAATGCTATCACAAAAATTGTTAATATATAAGGAATTTCAATATCAAGAATAAAATATGAAAGTCTGGACAACTTGCCGATTGCAGACTGCAGATAATTCCTCAACATTAAAAAGGGTGTAAAAATTAATAAGAGTGCGTACATTGTCAGGTGGGTTTTAGTTGTATAAATCCACTTATTTCTTTTAGCCATATTATCCTTTTTTTCTGAATTTAAAATTTTTAATCTATTTTAATCAACATTGAGTCAACATTTTTTTTTGCTCTATTTTTATCAAATAAAAGTTCCACCAGTTTAATTGAAAATTCAAGAACTGTTCCAGGTCCCTGACTGGTTATGCAATTACCGTCCACTACAGTTCTTTGACCAGCCTTATCGCTTTTTTTTAGTTTGGCAGCAATGGCAGGATGAGCAGTGGAAAACTTATTTTTGAGCAGGCCGTGATGCTGCAGAACAACAACAGGTGAAGCACAGATGGCTGCATAAAATTTTCCCGATTCGGCTTGTTTCAATAGCATTTGGGTCAAAGTTTTATCATCTCTTAAATGTTCTGCACCCGGAAGACCTCCTGGAAGCGCAATAAGATCATATTCCTGCAAAACACAATCTGCCAGCAGTTTATCAGCTCTAATAACAACTTCTCTCGAAGCAGTTACTGTTAGCTTATTTACTGAAGCCACTGTTACCTCAGCACCAGCCCGGCGCAAAGTATCTATTATTCCAACAGCTTCAAATTCTTCTGTTCCGTCGGCAATTGGGACTAAAACAGTCTTTCGCATTTTAACCTCGTATTATTTTAAATTTTCTAAAAAATATTTCCATCATTCCAGAATTATAAGTTTATAATCAGGATTTCCCAAACCTATTTCTGCAGCATACTTAATCTGATTTTTCCCGCTGACCCGGTTGATTTCCAGAAAACTGTCATTACTCTTATTTTTTTTATCCACCAGATCGTGACTGGCATTTTCCAGGGCAACGATATCGGTTGAAGCTAAAATTCCGATATCTTCCACAAAAGGTGTCTGTCTGCTGCTCAGGCAATCACATCCTGGAGTTATATTGGCTAAAACATTGATAAAAACCATGGGTTTCTGTTTGGTTATAACCTGGGCATATTCGACCAGACGTTCCAGAAATACACTTTTAGAAGTACTTCCCCAGGGCACTCGAAATACATATTCCGGACATACTCCGATACATTTCCCGCAACCTATGCATTTATTAGGATCTATTGTCACCGGATTCAGAGTAATAGCATTTTCCGGGCATTCTGAGACACAGAGTCCGCAATTGATACAGGAGGCAGGATTATAATTCGGGATAGATGAAGCATGTAGAGCCATTTTTCCAGCAACGGCAGCAAGTCCCATCGAGACATTTTTGATAGCCCCGCCAAATCCCGCCATGCCGTGTCCCTTAAAATGCGAAAAAATTATGTAGCTGTCATAATTATCAAAATGGTCGCCAACTAGCACTTTGGAATAATGTTTTCCTTCGCTGCATTCCAGTTCTCGATCACCCTCGGAATCAAGAATATCTATAGGGGCAAAATTAAAGCCATGTTCCTTAGCCAGCTCAATGTGACTTTCTGTATATCTTCTTTTGCTGACATACAGGACGTTTGTTTCAACCAGGGTAGCATTAAGTTTAAGAGTTAGATCTTTAATGAGATTTGCTGGCAGATAAGTCGTGTTCCCTTCTTCGCCAAAATGTACTTTTATGGCAGTTTTACCAGAAATATCCTGTGAGAACATCTGGAAAATCTTTACAACATTTTCAGCTGAGATCTCCTCGATAAAATAGACTGGTGACTGTTCTTTCGTTTCTCCCTGTAATTCTTGTATGGAAATGGGAAAGAACAGTATTAATGAGAATACAATAAGATGGAAATAGTATTTTTTCATTTCCCTTTTTTGGGGAATAAAATTCCATAGATAATGAATAAGCCCCAGAATATTAATAAAACCGAGATGATTGGAAAACCCAGATGGAAAAAATCACCCAGGCCGATAGTAAGGAAAATGAGGCCAAGAAAAAAATTGGAATTGGAACCCCTTATCTGGTAATGGCTCTTTGCCAGGCTTAAGACTATAAATATTATTCCAATGCTCAGAGGTAATAATCCGTCAGGGCAAAAGTCTTTAGGTATCACCCAGATAATTCCCAGCATAATTAGAAATGTTCCCCAACCTATTCGGTTAAGTTTTTCTCTCAGTTTAGTTTTACGTTTTTCCTGCTCTATTTCGAATAATTCAGACATATTTTTTCCTCGCTGTTTTCGATAATTTCAATCAGGAATACAACCGGCCGAAAACCATCGGAACAGCATGTTAAAGCAGTTCCCTTATGCCGCATCCAGTTAAAATTCCCGCCAGACATAATTGCTACCAGATCCTTTTGGATATCTGACCAGGCCCAGGCGCAAAATCCTTCCGGCATGGAATTGGGATCAGTAACAATAAATTCTTCATTATCTTCAAATAATTCACAGGGACCAAATCCCGAGTTTTTATACCTATCACTTAAATAATCATTAACTAGTTTCTGATCAAAATTTCTCTTAATTACTTTAATTTTGCAAGATTTCATATTGCTTAAAAAAGAGTGAGAATATATAAAGTCAA
>LKUH01000115.1 GCA_001412425.1 Candidatus Cloacimonas sp. SDB | reverse complement strand
CTGAACTGGCTTCTTATTCATTCTTTGGATAATTATTTAAAGAAAACTTTGGCCAGATCAATCCATTCTTGATTTACTGTCTTAATTTTGCTGGTTGCATCTTCCAATGGTATACCAATAACCTCATTTCCCTTTAAAGCAGCCAATTTACCAAATTCCTGTTGCTCAATTAACTCAACCGCTTTTACCCCGGTACGCAACCCTAATACCCTATCAAAGACAGTAGGTATTCCACCTCGTTGCATATGGCCAATAACAGCATGTCTTGTTTCTATACCGGTTTTTTCACTGATAATATCTCCCAGTGTTTGACCTATCTCCCTTTTCTTTAATATCATATGACCGAACTGATCCAGTTCCTCCTCTTCCTCACCAGATCCGGGAAGCTCAATTCCTTCAGAAACCACGACCAGTGCATATTTTTTCCGAGAATAAACTCTTTGTAATTGCTTGCACATGCCTTCAATATCCGGTTTCTCTTCGGGAAGAAGAATCCAATCTGCCCCTGAGGACAAGCCTGTGTAAAGGGCAACCCAACCAGCATGTCGTCCCATAACTTCCAATATCATAACACGATGGTGTGATTTTCCAGTATCTTCCAGGCTCTTCATGGCCTCCACCCCTCGAGTAACTGAACTGTCAAAACCAAAAGTAAAATCAGTAGCTGACAAATCATTATCCATGGTTTTTGGGGCACCGACAACACTTACTCCTTTTTCTTTATATAATTTACTGGCAACACCGAGAGTGTCTTCGCCTCCCATAGCCAGAATAGCGTCCAGCCCAT
This sequence comes from Candidatus Cloacimonas sp. SDB, assembly GCA_001412425.1. Lineage (GTDB taxonomy): Bacteria > Cloacimonadota > Cloacimonadia > Cloacimonadales > TCS61 > SDB. Next base: position 3,521 of record LKUH01000115.1, on the reverse strand, counting down.
AATTATTTATTGTATTTAAAACTCTATTGACCCCATCATCTATCTTAAAAGGGTTGGTCCTGGATGTTCCCAAGAAAGTGCCTGCTTTATCGATTAATTCTTCTACATCTTGCAAGTGAATTTTAAAGAGATTACCATCTATTAAACCTCTCCAACCATCTCTAATCCCAAAAACTTCATAATCATAGTCATAAGCTCGGTAGACAGCTCCACGTATGGCAGGATTTAAACCACAACAGTCTCCTCCACCGGTTAATACTCCAATTCTTTTTGACATCACTAACCTCCAAATTATTTTTGTCTCTCTTAAATAGGTTTATTATGCTATGCCTGATTGTTCGATCCTAACACCCTGATACGCCCTCTAATAACTTCCTTGGCTGCCTCTTTGGCAGGACCTAACATTTTTCTCGGATCGATTTCATCAGGATTCTGATCAAGAAAATCTCCTGCTGCTTTGGTAAATGCCATTCTAATGCGGGTATCAATATTTATCTTACTAATTCCCGCAGCAATTCCTTTCCTGATTTCCTCATCACTTGCTCCAGAGGCTCCATGCAATACCAAAGGAACTCCAGTTAAATCCCTAATCTTTTCAATTCTTGATATATCCAGTTGAGCAATTTGTTCTTTACATCCATGGATCGTACCCACTGCCGCTGCCAGGGAATCTATTTCCGTCATTTTAACAAATCTTGCAGCCTCTTCCGGGTCTGCCATAAATTCTTTGATTCTTTCTTGAGCTACACCAGGCTCATCACTGGCATCCATCTTTCCGATTTGTCCAATTTCGGCCTCTACGGGTACATCACAGACATGGGCCATTTCTACAACCTTCCTGGTCATTGCAACATTTTCATCAAAGGGTAATTTGGATCCATCAAACATTAGAGATGTAAAACCTGCCCGTAGGCATAGAATATTCTGATAATAATCCGTTCCATGATCAAGATGTAATACTACAGGTATAGTAGCTTTTTCAGCTAGAGCCCTAACTATACTTACAATCATATCCAATCCGGCATACTTAATTGCTCCCTGGGAAGCCTGTACAATGACCGGGGACCGTTCCTCTTGGGCTGTTTCAATTATTGCCTGTACAATTTCCATATTGTTGGCATTAAAAGCACCAACAGCATAATTATTTTTCTGTGCGTCTATAAGCATTTCTTTACTGGTTACTAGAGGCATACTATTCTCCTTTCAATTTCTCATGATTTAGAACTTGCATAACATTAAAATTATTATATTTTTACCTTACAATTCTTTATTATATATTTGTTGTATGTTTAATGCAATCATCACTACACATTTTATAAAGAAACTTTTACTATTTGGAAGTTCACTACAAGTGGAGCTTTAAATATTTTCCTGAAAACACATAAAATTATTTGAGTAAAATAATTATTAATGTTATATTCATTACATCTCACTTGTCCCGTTTTCGCTGTAGAAAATAGTCTATTTGAGATATAAAATAAAAAGGAGGAGATATGTCTAATTTTGAAAATGAACCATCTGAGAAAATCAGAAATCTAACAGACAAAATTCCCAAGATAAAATTTGGCAAAGGTATAATAAAATTATTAATTGTATTAATCTTGTTATTATACTTAGCAAGTGGCATTTATATTGTACAGCCTAATGAACAAGGGGTAATCAAACGTTTTGGGAAGTTTTCCAGGATAGATAGCCCAGGCCTGCATTACCATTTTCCTTATCCATTTGAATCAGCTCTAACCCCTTCTGTTACTGAAGTCAAGCGTATCGAGATTGGATTCAGAACCGTCCGAGGTGGATATACAGAAATTCCTGAGGAATCTCTTATGCTAACTGGTGATGAAAATATTGTCAGTGCCGAATCTATTGTCCAGTATAGGATAAAAGATGCTGCTGATTATCTCTTTAATATCATTGAACCAGAACAAACAGTAAAGAATGCTGCAGAAGCTGCATTAAGACAGGTTATTGGGGAACGTAAAATTGATGATGCCTTAACAGAAGGCAAATATGAAATACAGGAAGAAACAAAATTGTTAATTCAAGAATTATTGGATTCCTATAAATCAGGGATATTAGTGATCGCAGTCCAGCTGCAGGATGTTAATCCTCCGGCTGAAGTATCATCTGCTTTTAAAGATGTTGCCAGTGCAAAAGAAGATAAAAGCAAATTTATAAACCAGGCACAAGGATACCGCAATGACATTATACCAAACGCAAGGGGCGAGGCTGCTAAAATTGTCAAAGAAGCAGAGGGATATGAGATAGAAAGAATCAGAAAAGCTGAGGGTGATGTTGCAAAATTCAATCAAGTCTTGACTGAATATCAGAATGGCAAAGATGTCACCAAGTACCGCCTATATATTGAAACCATGGAATCAATACTTCCTCGAATGAAAAAATATATTATGGAAAACAAGGATGATGATAATCTACTCAAATTTCTGCCATTAACCCAGTCATCTATTCAGGAAATTAACGGGAAGGAGGACATACGATAATGAGAAAAAGCATTTTTTTGATAATACTTATTTTAATTATTGTAATTGCTAATTTTTCTCTTTTTACTGTTGATGAAACTAAACAGGCTATTATACTGCAATTTGGTAAACCTATAAAGGCTATTCAGGAAGCCGGATTATACATAAAGCTTCCTTTTATTCAGAATGTAGTATTTTTCGAAGGCAGGTTGCTTATTTATGATGCCCAGCCTACAGAAATTATTACACGTGACAAAAAAACCTTAATCTTGGATAATTATGCCAGATGGAAAATTGAAAACCCCTTGCTATTTTTGCAAACAGTGAGAGATATAAATGGAGCCCAAGCCAGACTGGATGATATTATTTATTCTGAACTAAGAGTTGATCTGGGTAAATTTGATATGACTGAGATTGTTTCCCAAAAAAGAACCGAAATTATGAAAACAGTTACCGAAAGAAGTAATGAAAAATCAATGGAGTATGGTATCAATATTGTAGATGTTAGAATCAAAAGAGCTGACCTACCTCCTGAAAATGAACAAAATATATTCGCCAGGATGCAAGCTGAGCGAGAAAGAATTGCCAAACAGTACCGTGCAGAAGGACAGGAAGAATCGGCAAAAATAGTAGCTGAAACCGAAAGAGAAAAGACAGTTATCCTTGCCGAAGCATACAAAGAAGCTCAAATGCTCAGAGGTGAAGGTGAGGCTGAAGCAATTCGCATTTATGCTGAGAGCTTTAACCAGGATCCTGAATTCTATCAGTTTTACAGAACAATGGAATCCTACCAAAGTAGTCTGGATGAAAATACTACTATCTTGCTCTCACCTGAAAATGAATACATTAAATATATCAATAACCTAAGTCCGGATAGCTAAACGAATCGCAGATATTTTACCGGGACTTTCAAATGATTCCAAGAAATAATTTGAAAGTCCCGGTAAGAAATTATGATGCTATTTAATACCCCTCGATAAGATTCACCATATTTCCTGGTTCTTCGCCATGAAATATTCTGGAAATATTGTGATAGACAGA
>LKUH01000114.1 GCA_001412425.1 Candidatus Cloacimonas sp. SDB | reverse complement strand
ATTTTTTCCTAAATGGTCTTTCAATCTCTTTTTAATATTTCCGGTGCTGCCAATGTAAATAACAGGAGTCTTACCATTGTGATATTCTATCTCCCGGTTTTTCAGCCGAAATTCATAAATTCCCGGACAGGTAGTAGAATTTGTTCTAACCGACTCAACTGTCAAAGGATAAAGTAACGAAAAATTCGCCGAAAGGGGTGGGTATTTATATCCGGAAATTCTTCTTTTTGCCGGCTGTATTCCCATTTCTCTACGGTATTGAGCAATTGACCGGATAGAGAGTTTCCGATTTTGAATCTGGAGAATATCTCTTATCTGAACATCGGAGTAGGGCTTTTCCATTTTTCCAGAAATGATATCTTTGGTTTCCTTGTTCAGAAGATTCTTAATAAAGAATTTATTTACCTGCTTCCGAGATGGTAAAAGGAACTTTAAAGACTTTTCCTCTCCAGATGGTGTCAGCACTGTCAGTACACTGATCAATCTCGATATCCAACTGTTATCGATCTTCCTTTCTTCAATGTTGATCGCCTTTGATAGGTCTATCTGGGTTAATGGAGTCAAATAAAGCGGGTTGCCTGTTATTAGATATTCGTTTTGCTGTTTTATAATTTCCTGTAATACTTGATAGGTAAGTTCGTTCCTTGAGCTGATATGTCGTAATTTATGTATAAACCTGTCCATTTCAGAATTTTGATTTTTGATTTCGGATTTTTCTTTTTGGTGTTCCGCAATTTGAAATTTCTTATTAAAGCCATTATATGTATATTTAATTGATAGAGATCGTTTGTTTTTTATTATCTCAGCGATAACATTGGATGAGCACTTCTCTGCTCGCATAGTCGAAGTTTTTTGAGAAAGGCATTTAACTGACACCGGGACTTTACTCATCAGTGGTGACATTTCAGTTTCTTCTATCATTTTTTTATATTTTCCTAGTGGATACTTGAGAAGATTGGCAAATATGATCCTGCCAACAAGCTTTGCATGTTCTCGTCTCAATCCTGATATCTCTTTTCATTTTTTTCATTCGAAAACCTTCCCTGTCGTCTCAAGTCAAGTTTCGTTTCTTGACCTGTGAAATCTTTTTTTTTATTTCACCGGGTCGCTCCTCTTAACTCAAGTCTTGCTGTTTCACAATCTCATATTTTGGTTCTTTACCCAATTTTTCGAGTAATTCATTAATCTCTTTTCTTGCTTCGTTAAGCATTATTTCTCTATTCACAGCAGCATCATTAAAAATTTCTAATTCTTTCATTCTCTTTTTCAGCGTTTCTTCTGCTTTCTTGCGTTCGGTGATGTCAATAGCAAAAGTAACAACTACTGCTTTACCAAGATAAATACCTTTTTGAGATCGAACTATTTTGGGAAATACTTCGCCATTTTTTTTAATGCCCCAGAAATCATATTGACGAGATATGCCATTAAATGCATCCTTGACAAACCCAGCTATTTTATTCAAATCGTTTTTTCCTGGTGCTGATAAAAATTCAGGGGTTTTTCCGAGAAAAAATTCCTTGGGATAACCATACATTTCTATAGCTCCCCGGTTGACATCAAGAAAACGACATTCCCTGTCTTGAATGTAAATGGCATCGGTTGCATTGTTGAAAATATCTCTATAGTTCTTTTCAGATTGCTTCAATGCTTCCTCCGCTTGCTTGCGCTCGGTGATATCGCGCCAGACTGTATGAATAATTTGATTATCCTTATCACTAGAAATAGCGGTCAGCAAAACTTCCACAGGGAAGACTTCTCCATCAGATCTCTTATGATCCCATTCAAAGCGGTGACTTCCTTTTTTTATAGCAATTTCCATCATCTCATTCGCTTTTGTAAATGACATTTTTCCATCAGGTTGCTTTTCCGGTGACAATTCTGAAGGATGTGTATTTAGAAGTTCATCTTTATTATGATAACGAAGCATGTTAATCGTTGCCTGATTACAATCTACAAATTTCCTATTATGAATAATTAAAATAGCATCTTCTGATTTTTCAAATAGATCTCTATATTTTTTTTCCGCTTTCACTAAAAGATTCTCCGCCTGCTTGCGCTCGGTGATGTCTTGTGCTACACCAGATAAACCAACAAACCTCCCGTGATCAAAAAGAGGATTAACCAGAAAACTAACCCATCCGATTTTGTTGTTCATTCCAGTATAGCGAAATTCAATGAATGTGCTTGGCGTTTTATATTTGATTTGTTTCTGATAATGTTGATGAACCCAATGGCGATCCTGAGGGTGGACGAACCGCAAGTAAAATCTTCCTATCATTTCACTTGTCGGAACATTAAAAAACTCCTCTATAGTTTGATTTAGATAAGTGAATCGCCCACGCAGATCCGTTGAAAAAAACATTGCCTTTGTTCCTGCAACCAAGGCTCGCATCGTTTTTTCAGATGCAGTTATTTCTTTCTCATACTCTTTGCGCTGGGTGATATCTCTCATAGTATCCATGATAAATTTGGGATTACAGTTTTCATCCGAGATCAATTTGAAATTGAGATCAACTGCAAGTGTAGAACCATCCCGTTTTACAACTTCGGTTTCGATATTTGTTAAAAATCCCTTTTCAATCAAAATCGGGATCATTTCTTTAAATCTCTGCTTTTCGGTTCCTTTCAAAAGATCGAAAACATTGCTGCCCAAAAGTTGTTTTTCGTTATCGTAGCCCAGTATTTGCAGTTTTCGCTTGTTTGCAAAAATGATCTTACCCTGCATATCCTGCAGGCAGATGCCGTCGTTGGAAGACTCGATCAGACTGCGGAATTTTTCTTCACTGGCAGCTAAATCTTCTTCCGCCTTTTTCCGGCGAACGATATCCTCCTCTAATTCCCGCGTTTTAAGTTTAACCTGTTTTTTTAAAGAAAAATTCCAGAGAAAAGACAGCAGCACTATAAGAGCAACCCCGATCAAGATTGAAAAGGTGACGATCCAGAAAATCTTCCTGGAAAATAAAGGAACCGGTTTTAAAGTGATCCATTTCTGGATGATCTCTTTTTTCTTTTCTTCAGAAATATTATTCAAGGCTTTATTGATAATAGAATGCAGGTGGGGCCAATCATTTCTGGTTAGAATTGACAATTTTGTTTCATATTCTGTCTGACCTGCTACTACCAGATTATGGATTCCTTCCTGTTCAATGTAATACAACGCTATCGGCAGAGTTGCAATCAAAGCATCAATCTCATCCGTTGAGACTTTTCGCAGTCCGTCTATGACATTTTCGACTTCAACTATTTCGACCTGCGGGTGATCATGCTTAATGAATTCCTGCCAGACATAATCGGAAACAATACCCACCTTCCTGTTATATAACTTTTGGGAATCTTTCAGCTCTCTATTTCTTTCTGTAGTAATAATAACTCCGGGAAACACCAGATGAGGTCTGGAGAACAGCATGTATTCTGCTCGGTCTGGCGTCTGAGCCGCAGCAGGCAACATATCAACTTCACGGTTTTGAGCTTTGCTTAAAACCTCATTCCAGTTGTTACATCTTACTACTTCAAATTCGATCTCCAGTTGCTGACTGATCAAATCCATAAATTCGGCTGCAATTCCACGGTATTCATCATTTTCATCAAACCATTCGATAGGCGGAAATTGAGGATCCGGTGCAATTCTAATGACGGGATGATCTTCCAGCCAGGCAGTTTCTGCAGGCGTTAGATGAAGAGCAGTGAGCTGTTGTAAGCAAAATATCATAACCAAAAATAAAATTGTTTTTTTCAATATTTCCATCCTCTACTGATACTTAGACTATGCAACACTATTATTTATAAAATATCTCCCCAGATGTTTCATATGACTTATGTGAATTCAAATTTTATTTTATATTATCAATACTTATATTAGTCAACCAAAAAAGAGTTTGCAAGTTCAAACTTATTTACCTGAATTGTTCAATTTTGATGACTTACCTAAAAAGTTGAGATGATCAATTTCTGATCTTTCTGAAGAATATGATAATGGTCAGGTGGCAGCTTAGAGAATATTGTTTTTACGACCTTACTGTAAGTAATTTCAACTGGTTTAATCTGGATTTTCAGGAAAGAGCTGATCGTGGGTAGAAGGAGAGCTTAAGTTTATGAGATATGGTTTAAGCAGACATTTAACTCCCACCATAACCAGCATTGAGGTTATGATGAACAACAAAGATGTGATATCCCATTGATTAATGACAAGACCCAGGGATATTCCCGCTGCCGGGGCATGCTCTGTATTGGTAACCGTCATAATAAAAATTGTAAGTCCGACTGCGATGGCAGCAAGAACGTAAGAAAGAGGATGATTGATTTGTGGTTCAATTATAGACAGATAATGTATCCTGTTTTCCAAATAAAAAAAAATTATACCTATGCTTATGCCAACAGTATAACCCCCAATTAAGCGACGAGGTGCTGAAGAATAGGTTTTGGGCATGGCAAATACAATAAACGCAGTGGCTCCAAGAGAAGCGATAAGGGCTGTTTCAGTGACAATATTTAAAAAAAGCATAGCGACTGAGAGCACAAATGTTGCCAGAAGACATTGGAAT
>LKUH01000113.1 GCA_001412425.1 Candidatus Cloacimonas sp. SDB | reverse complement strand
AAAGATCCAAATCGACTTTGCAAAGTTCGAGGTTTATAGCCATTACGATTATCATCTACTACACCAGCCTTACGCTCATAGGGCTTACGTTGGAGATAATCTTCTTGTTCGCTTTCTAATAGAATATTTAACACTTTTTCCATCTGCTTTTTACTTTTTTCTGGACTTTCTTTTAACATTTTCTGAAATAATTCCATGATTTCGGTCATGGTTGGCTCCTTTATTCGTTTTGGACTACTTATATTGGAGCCAACCTAATTTTGCCCAAACTTTATGGCAAATTTACAGAAAACTATTTACAGAATCTTTTTTTGTTTTTACTCTTCACTTCTAATTTATCAGGTTATCATGCAGATGAATACCCAATAGGAGCATATACTCACTATCAAAGAATTGATAATAGCATTCAGTATATTGCAGATAAGTTAGAAAACGCTAATTTCAATGTCGTTTTAGATGGATTTGTTTCAGATGATGAGCTAGTTATTTTCAATGAACATTCTATTGATGTTATTCACTCTGATAACCCACAAACAGAATCAATCTTAAAAAGAGCTACAAGATCAAATTATTGGGAATATGAGGCGGAATATTATAATCCAGGTGCTCAATCTTATGATCCACCCTCCATTTTCCCAGCAAGATATTCAGGCTCAGATTCATGGCCTAATGAAATGTGGTATTATGAAGTTCAACGAGATTTTCCACAGGAAGAAGTTTTTAGTCCCCAAAACCAATCTAATATTCTTCATTCGAAATATTTCATTAGTTGTGAACAAGGTCTTGGAGAAGGCTTTGCTGTAGACTCTTTCAATTATCATTCACAAGATTCAAATTTAAATCCACAAATATGTGCTCCTACATTTTATCTTGGTTTAAATACATATTTGATTAAATACACAATGGCAATATCGAATATTTATGAATATTCTTCTCCAACTACAGAAGTATGTAAAATTGGGCTTAAATTATATGATGTGGAAAATGAAGAATATATTTTTGTACCTCTTGAAGGTGGTACCGAAGATATGATTACTTTAACAAGACAAGATTTTGAAGATGTTGGAGCTTATAATTTGAACTTCGTCACATTTGAATATACTGTATCAAAAACTGTAATCGACAATTATGAGAATCCTAATAACAAAGCTAGAATTAACCTTTGTCCAGTTGTATGGTATAGTAATAATGGATCTCTTAATATCGATAATGTTATTGTAAGTGATAATATATATCAGCTACTTGATGATCCTAATAGTTATGTCTCGGGTCGAATTATTGATCGTGTTGAGGACTATTATAATAGCACTCTGTTTCCAAATATTTTCGGGTTTGCTGCAACAGATGAACCTGCAACACCTCAGTTTTATGCTAATTGGAAAGTTAAAGATCGTGTAGAATCTGTTGGTGATCATGGAGCTAAAATGCTATGCTGTGTATGTTTACGTGGCTGGTATCAAGCAGATTATCATGGATATCCACACCACAATATAAATCGCTCATATAGTAATATTGTTAATCCGTCTCAATTAATGCCTGATGTTTACCCATCAACAACTGGGATAAAATGGGATTTAACCAATACAACTAGTAAATGGGGTAATTTCCAAGGTAGAGTTGATCTTATGACAGAAGTCTATGTGAGTACTAAAAATGAATGCAAAGAAAAGGGAAGTGATTTTTTCCCTATTGTACAATGTTTTGGG
>LKUH01000112.1 GCA_001412425.1 Candidatus Cloacimonas sp. SDB | reverse complement strand
GTAGACGCTAAAAAATATTTTATTCAGGGTAATTACGATAAAGCAGAAGAATGGTTCAATCTGGCGTTGAAACAGACAACGGTTGAACCTGATTATCATTACTGGATGAGCAAAAATTATATAGCATTGCAGAAATATGACTTGGCATATGATCATTTGCAAATATACAAAGAGAAGAACTTTGGAGCCGATCTGGAAGAGATAGATGCTGTTCTGGGTATTTTAGAAAAACAGATCGAGCTTACCAGAACAGGTAGTAACATCTATTCTCTGGGGAGATTATACGGCGAGATCAATAGTGAATATTCAGATTTTGCACCGGTTCCCTTTGCAGATGGAAGAAAGATGTTTATTACATCACAGCGTTTAAATGATGATTATGCCAAAGAAAACATTTTTATTGTAGAAAAAATCGCAGATATTTGGACTAATCCTGTTATAGTTGAAGAGTTATCTACAAATCGTAATGAGTCTATTGGTTCTTTTTCCGAAGATGGTAAAGAAGCATATCTGTTCGGAAATTACCTTTCCAACACAAAGAAGGGTGATATCTATATGTCGCGAAAAACTGAAGATGGTTGGGAAAAACCAGCTCTAGTAGCCGGCGTAAATACAGATATGGTTGAAATCCAGCCTTTTGTTCATAATGATATTATGTTCTTTGCCAGTGACAGAGATGGTGGTTATGGCAGGCTGGATTTATATGTTTCAGAGAAAATTGATGGTGCCTGGACAAAACCTGAAAATCTAGGGCCAGTTATAAATACAGATAACTATGAGCAAACTCCATTTTTAGATTGGGATGGTGAAACTCTGTATTTTGCTTCTGATGGGCATCCCGGTTTAGGTGGATTCGATATTTTTAGGTCTATTAAAACAGGTGATTCCTGGCAGGAATGGTCTGAGCCGGAAAATCTTGGTTTGGTTGTAAATTCTGTTAAAGATGAGCGCTATTACTATAAATCACCTTTTGAATCTGTAGCTTATATTGCGTCAAACAGATTCAGCGGAAAAGGTCATGAGGATATTTATAAATTGAACATTATGCCAGTGGAAGAAGAAATTGCTGCTGTTATTGAGATGGAGACAATCCAGATCTTTGAAGAAGAAGCTGTTGTTTATGAAATAAATAATATATTCTTTGATTTTGATAGAGCTGATCTAAAGGAAGAATCTTATCTGACGCTGAATTACCTCCTGGAGATATTACTGGCTAATCCCCTGGAAGTGGTTGAAATTAGCGGTCATACAGACAGCATTGGTTCTGAAGAATACAATCAGGGTCTTTCTGAACGCAGAGCTGAAGCTGTAGTGGATTATCTGGTAAGTAAGGGAATACCCGAAGAAAATCTTATCAGCAAAGGTTACGGAGAAAAATATCCAATTACTTCCAATGATACAGAAGAAGACAGAGCATTTAACAGAAGAGTTGAGATGAAAATTGTAACCGAATACGAAGAACCGGTTGAAATAGAAATTATTGAAGAATAGAATTCTGAAATTATGAGAGGGGCGACTTATGTCGCCCTTTTTTTTTAGGTGTAAAAGAAAATGAATAAACATTTAATTATCACACTTTTATTGTTGTTTTTATCCGTTTTGAGCGCTGAGATAATGCAGATCAGGATTAATGATCAGAATAAAGATATAATTAACTGGCTTAAAAAAATAGAAGCAACAGAGATCAGATCATTTGAAAATGGTATAGAAGCATATATGGATGATGAATATTTGGATTATTTGAATGATAATAACATTCCATTTTCGATCATTTCCACTGAATCAGAATGGCAGAGAAACATAGGAGATTATAGCACATATGATCAGATAGTTACAGAACTAAATGATATTGCAGCAGCAAATCCTGATTTTATAGAATTATTCTCTTTAGGAACAACATTGGGACATCAATATTACGATACAGGTTATGTGAATTATGAAGATTTTCAGTATGATATCTGGTGCGTTAAATTGTCCGATAATCCTCAAATTAATGAGGACGAACCGAATACATTTATGGTAGGTGGAATTCATTCTAATGAGCCAACCAGCATAGAAGTTGATATGCATATATTACTTCATTTAGTCAACAATTATGGAGTAGATTCATTAGTAACTAAATTGATAAATGAATCACAAATTTGGTTTATTCCTTTGATGAATCCTGATGGATATAGAATGGTTAGAGATTTAGGTTATATGGGTCACAGAAAGAATATTCGTGATAATAATGGGAATGGTGTTCCGGATGGTGCAGTTTATGAGAGTTACGGTATTGATGGTGTAGATTTGAACCGTAATTTTGGATATACTTATGGTGGCAATCCTAATACATGGTCTCCAGCTTATAACGGTACAAATGCCTGGTCTGAACCAGAAGTTGTAAACATAAGAGATTTATTAAGATCTCACAAGTTCTGGGGAGGAATAACTTATCATTCAACTAGACAATCGGTTTTGTATCCTTTAGGTAACTATTCATCAGCAATGGCATATGACCATTATATTATGCAAGATCTGGCTGAGGATATGGCTAATACTATACCACGTCGAAATAGTTCAGGAATTCAGACAGGCTATTATAATTTTGAACAAGCAAATTGTTTGGTTGCATCTGGAACAATGGGGGACTGGGGATATTGTGAGTTAAGACTTTTCTCTTTTACTTTAGAATTGTGCTGGACTGATATTCCGCCAGCAAATCTTTTACAAGTTCTTTGTGAAGATAATTTAGAAGCAGCCCTCATTTTCCTTGATAGAGTGCATCACTCTACTGTAACAGGAAATATCACAGATGAAACGAGATCGCCCGTTGTGGCGGAGATTTACGTCCAGGAAATCGATTTTGAAGCTGGAATGACTTCTGTTGAGCCAGTGCGTAGTGACAGCACTTTCGGCAGATATTATCGTGTTCTGTTACCAGGCACTTATACATTCACTTTTTCACTGGAAGGTTACGATGATATTGTGGTTGAAGATGTTGTAGTAAATGACAGTACTCAAACAGAACTGAACATAACTTTCGGATCGTTGACATTTGTTGAAGATGTATCTATCTCTTTTACAGGCAATTCAGTAGAATTAAGCTGGCAATTGGAAGAAGGTTTTGATTATGAAGTTTATTCTTCCGATTTACCCTATTCAGAATTTCAGCTGGATCTGGATGGAATTTTAGAAGGGAATAGCTGGCAAAAAACAATATCGGAAGCTAGGGAATTCTACAAAGTTAGAAAAATACCTTCTTTTTGATGAGAATCGTTTTATTTCAATAAAATAAGCTTATTTGAATCAACCTGGTCTGGAGTATTTAAGATAACAAAATATATTCCTGAACTGCATACTTTTCCCAAATTATCCAAACCGTTCCATTCTGTTACATGCAATCCTTTTGTCAGAGTTTCATTTTCGAGGATTTTAACTATTTCACCTTTCAGGTTGACTATTTTAATAAGTACTTTTCCGGAAACAGAAAGATTAAAATCGATTTTTGTACTCGGATTAAAAGGGTTGGGACGTACAGCCATGATGGAGGTGGGCAGAGTAATTAAATTTTCATTAGCATCAATCAGCGGCTGACAATATTCTTCATTTGAAGCTAAAGATGTGGAGTTATTATCTCCCATTCCAGTACCGTTATCTTCAGCTGTTACCATACATCTTATAAAATGTTCCGCATCCTGAGATTGAATAATATAGTCAGCTTCAACTGCCTGATCGATATCTTCCCAGGATCTGCCTTCAACAGATCTCTGCCACTGATAATAAATAGTAATAATGCTGGGTGGTTCCCAGGGCGGCACATGTTGATTATCAGCGTCATCGTTCCATTCGCCGGCATCACAGTGAACCTGTTCGCTGACAACGAAATTTCCTGAAATAGAAGGGGGAAGAGTGTTTTGGGGAGGGTCATTCTGATGAACGACCAATATACCTATTACGGTTTGTACTGAATGCCCCAGATTATCGTATACAGAAACAACAAATGAATCGTAGCCATTATAATCAGGATCAGGAGAATAGCGGATTGTGCGGTCTTCCTGCGCATAGCGGTCAAAAATAAATTGGGCATTTCCCCAGATCGGATTACTGAGTAACCAGATAAAATTAGCATTATTAAGCCCGATTGCTGATACTTCGATATCAACAGGGATATCTTCATCTGTTTCATGCAGAACGCCTTGATCGACGATAACCTGAAGGGGAGTTAATTGAACGGTGGCAAAACTTTCAGCTTCCAGAAAGACCCAGGAATCGAGAACAGTGTCCCCTGCATCTGCAATGGCGAATTTTATGTGGTTCTGCTGTCCCTGATTAACAAAGGCATGGACTGTTAATCTGGTCGTAAATCCATCAGCTTCAATATCGTAGATAACAGAAGGCGGGTAGCTGTAGCTATGTACATCGTTATTGATAAAGTAATTTGTATTAACCAGATGATTAACATTATTTATAGATACGGGTGTAGTGGAATTAGGTATAACTGCAACATTTACGCCGTTAAGGAAAAAACCAAACACATCGTTGAATGAAGAATTAACGTATTCCAGATATTCTTCTGAAGCAAAAACATAGGAAAAAGTAATAGCATTCAGATCGGGCACAAAATCAAATTCCAGAATAGTAGCATCATAAGTGTTATATCCAGGAATTAATGAATTCAGGTCGCTGTCACCGGGTAGTCCGAGGGTGCCGGAAAAGCCTGATGAACTATTTGGTCCTGGAATACCGGTAACGAATCCGGAACTTAGAATAACACCTTCATCAATTCCCAGCCCTGAAGTACTTCCATTTTGAAATAATCCTGCCGATGTGGTAGTGCCTGTATATTCGATATTGGAAATTGAAATTCCTTCTCCAAGTATATTATTTACTAGATCCTCAGGTGTATAAGCAGTTCCTAATTCTTGAACAGAGATATTTCTGTGAGTTGATGGTTTATTTAAAGTTGTATTTGGAATAGTTCTTTCAGGAATATCAAACTCTGAAAATAAATTGATTGAAATTAAAAAAGTTAATAATAAAATATAAATTAAAGACCTGTTTGACATAATGTCCTCCAAGCTTGGATAATAATTTTCCAAATTCTGAATAGTTAAATTATATTGTCAATGAATTATAGATATTATAAAAAAGATACAGTATATTTAGTTAGAATGAAATTGAATCAGGTGAGTAAATGTATATTGACAAAAAGTAGTCGGAAAAAAAAGCATAAGATTTCCCAAAGGGGATAATTGATATATGGGATTTAATAAAGCAGTATTTCTGGATAGAGATGGAACAATAAATATTGACCAGGAAGGTTATATAAACAATCCGGAAAGGTTTGAACTTTTTAGTTTTGCGGCTAATTCAATCAGGAAACTGAATAAGGCGAAGTTTCGTATTTTCATAGTTTCTAATCAATCTGGAATTGCCAGAGGATACTACACGGAAGAAGAGCTTTCTGCAATTCACGCAAAAATGATCGGATTATTAAAAGAAGCTGATGCCTTTATTGATGAAATTTTTTATTCACCCTATCACAAAA
>LKUH01000111.1 GCA_001412425.1 Candidatus Cloacimonas sp. SDB | reverse complement strand
GAGGTTTCCAAGCTGGGGCTTGGAAACCAGGATATATGCTGGGGCTTGGAAACCAGGATATGTTTTTAATATTAATAGTTTTGAACCCGGGAAAAAGGCTATGTTAATGCAGATTTCTTATTTCTTCAGTTGAGTTTTGTTGATTCTGCAATCACCCATAAAAAAGTCTCGCCACCGATCTCCAGATATTTCTGGCTACAGATTTCTAAATTCGCAGCAGTTAATTGTTTTTCTAATTTCAGCGGTGTTGTATGGCTGTAAAATAAATTCTGGCCCATAAAATCCTTGAATCCGCTGAATTCCTCTAAGCCTGTATATTCCTTAGTAGCATAAGTAAAGAGGAACTTTCCTCCAGGTTTGAGCCAGCGGCTGATTTTTGCAAACATCTTGATCTGGTCAGGTATTGGCAGGTGAAACAAACTATACACAGCAGTTATTCCATCATACAGGTGATCTGTCAATCCGATTTCCCGCATATCCGCATAATACACTTTCATTTCAGGAGCGTATTTAGCAGCCAGTTCCAGCATTTTGCGGGAATAGTCAATTCCTTCCACCAGCCAGTTACGGTCGATAAACCACCTGGCCACGGGTTCTCCTGCTCCGCAACCCAGATCCAGCAACTTACCGGAAGGACATTCCAGAAAATTCCAATAAGAGGACAATATGCCGGACATATCAAAAATGCCCCGATTCTTTTCGTACATCTCTGCCAATTCATCGTATTCACGCTGCAATTTGATCATTAATAATTTTCCTGTAAAACACCCTGATACGCGTTTATTTTCTAACCCATTCTATGGAAGATTAGTTTAAAGATGGCTCCCTGAGGTTTGTTATCAAGCACTTTCACACTACCTTTGTAGTTTTCCATGGCCTGTTTCACAATATGCAATCCTATACCAGTATTTCCCTGTTCACCGAATTTATATCCTGCTTCAAAAAGGTTACCCTTTATTTCATCGGGTATACCCTTACCATTATCCAGAATGGAAATTATACATTTAGCGTTATCATTTTCAATATTAATAGTAATTTCAGTTGCCTTACCGTGATTTACAGCATTATTGATAATGTTATCAAAAACAGAATACACTAACTCATCAGCCATAAAACGACTTTCACCTTTAATGTTAAATACTACATGCTGTTTATCTTTTATCACATTTTTCAGAACATTACCGGCACTGAAGACTTTAAAATCCTTATTATTCATAATAAATTCTTCAACCTCACTCATGCTGTGAATAAGTTTCAGGCTTTTTTTCACTGTTTTTCTGGTTTCATCCAGGAAGGTTTTATCATCAGTATTCAGAAATAAACGGACCGAACTGTTTATTACTGCAAGATCGTTGGTAAGATCATGTCTTAAAACCTGATTAATTAGTTTAATGTGTTCTTTCTGGAATCTCAAGGCAGTTTCGTTCATCACTCTTTCGGTAATATCTCTGTCAATACCACGGTAAACCTTCAATTTATTATTCTGGTCATAAACAGGTATTGCCGAGCTTAACAGGATTTTAACTGAACCATCTTTATGAATAAAATAAGCAGAATAATTTTTCCAGCCTTTGCCCTGCTGAAGGTATTCTTTCAATTTTTCTTCATTATTGTGGGAATCAATCCTGGGCCAGAGTTTTGTTGTGGAAAACCCGACTACTTCCTCAACTTTAAATCCCAGGATTTTTTCAACTGCTGCATTGGAATAAGTGTGAATACCATTAAGATCCATTTCCCACATCCATTCATCCAAAGATTCCAGAAAAGGCTCATCTATGAAGTAGCGAGAGGGTTTTATCCTGTCCATTTTCCTCCCTGCTGATGAGTAGAGTCCTTATTATATACAATATTTCCTGAATCCATCATTCTCTCTTATCTTAATTTTAATAGGGTTAAGAAATTAATAAGCTGGATTTATCGCAAGGAATTCCTGAAAAATCTCCTGCTATTCCGCTGGCATAATTTATCAGATGTATTATTTAAGCTCTTTAATTTGATTAATCATTTTTTTCTTCCTCTTCAGCATCAATACTTCTTCCAGCATAAATAATTATGTAAAGTGCCAAAAATTCCAAAGCAACCCCAATTGCTACCCAGCGTCCTAACTGAGAATAAATAATAGTGCTTCCGGTTAAAAAAATTACAAAAGCCAGGAATTCCCATCTGGCATATCTGGATCTGAATCTTTCTTTAATGCTCATCTCGTAACCTCCTGATTCTAAAAACATTTACAATAATAAATATATAAAATTTAAAAGTCAACTATTTTTACTTGTAAT
Organism: Candidatus Cloacimonas sp. SDB; assembly: GCA_001412425.1. Classification (GTDB taxonomy): domain Bacteria; phylum Cloacimonadota; class Cloacimonadia; order Cloacimonadales; family TCS61; genus SDB. Next base: position 142 of record LKUH01000111.1, on the reverse strand, counting down.
TTATAATATTATAAGCACTTATAGATATTTAGGTTATGTCATTGATTCCGGATAAATTGCATTTTTCTTAACTAAGCTATTATAAGAATTCATTTTATTAAATTTTCGTTTAAAAATATATTCATTCAATTTTTTAGTTTGG
>LKUH01000110.1 GCA_001412425.1 Candidatus Cloacimonas sp. SDB | reverse complement strand
AAAAGTATGGTGACATTTGGCACTATTGTAAGTGAATTGTATTTCATTATTTGGGAGATAAGATATGGACAATCTCATTCGGGGGATTACTGAAAACAAGCAGATCAGATTCATCGCCGTTGAGTCAACCGGTGTGGTAGAATCTGCTTTAAAAATACATCACCTGGATCCGACAGCTTCCGTAATTATGGGCAGGGTGTTATCCGGAACTTTAATGATGGCAGTTGATCTTAAATCCAGAGATAATCTTTTAACTGTCAAAATTGAAAGTGACGGAATCATCAATCAGGTACTGGCAACCGCTGATAAGTCCGGTAATGTTAAAGGCTTTTTGCACGGGGAAAAAAATGATTCTGAGTTCAATAACGATACAAAATTGTCTCTGAAAGCAACTCTGGGTAAGGGTCAGCTGGTAGTTATAAAAGATCTGGGTTTGAAAATGCCCCATATTGGCAGGATTGAGCTAAAATACGGTACTATTGCCCGTGACCTGACTTACTATTATGCTTTATCCGAGCAGATCAATTCTTCGGTAGGGCTGGGAGTACTTCTGAATGAGAACAATACTGTACGGCAGGCAGGAGGTTTTATTATCCAATTAATGCCACAGGCTTCCGAATTAACAATTTCCCAGTTGGAAAATAATCTGCATAAGTTTCCCAATTTCACCGATGTGCTGGATATGGGTTATAGTGTTGAAGATATTATTAGAGAATATTTACTGAAGGGATTAGGACCGGTTATTCTGAAAGAAATTGCAGTTCAGTACAAATGCGATTGCAGTAAAGCTAAATTTAAAGCCGGTTTAGCGCTGCTTTCGAAAGAAGATCTGCAAAATATTTTTGAAGAAGGTCACAACATCACAGTTAACTGCCATTTCTGCAACAGTGATTACAGATTTTCTGTGGATGAAATTATGGAAATATTAAAGAGTAAGAAATGATCCTTTTTCATGGAAGTCAGACAAAAACAGAATTATTATTCTTTCCTGAACTCGAACAAGATGTACTCGTTCCT
>LKUH01000109.1 GCA_001412425.1 Candidatus Cloacimonas sp. SDB | reverse complement strand
AACAAAACGCCCAGAAAAAATATCATTATAACGGGGATTATCTTTTGGAAAAATTCATTCATTTCTTATCTCATCTGATCTTCAGAATCTTATTCATTCAATATGAGCATAAATTATCCTGATCAATTTCCCAGGATTCCCAGCAGAACACCCGCTGCTACGGCGGAACCGATCACACCGGCTACGTTGGGAGCCATTGCATGCATCAGCAGATAATTGTTTTTATCGTATTCCTGTCCGACATGATGAACAACTCTTGCACTATCGGGAACAGCAGATACACCTGAGGCACCTATCATCGGATTAATTTTCTCTTTCAAACCCAGATTCATTAATTTAGCAAAAATAATACCTGTAGCAGTAGCTATACAAAAAGAAAAAGCTCCCAACCCAAAGATCTTCACGGAGTCTATCCTTAAAAACACATCTGCCTGAGTGCTGGCACCAACCGTTAATCCCAATACAATAGTAACAATATCTATCAAAGCGGTACGGGCTGATTTTGCCAGTCTTTCGGTAACTCCACTTTCTTTAAGTAGATTTCCAAAGAAAAGCATACCCAGTAAAGCGGAAGCACCTGGAGCAATTAAAATGGTTACTATGGCACTAACAACAGGGAAAATTATTTTTTCTCTTTTACTCACCAGGCGCGGGGTTTTCATTCTAATCTTTCTCTCGTTAGGAGTTGTCAGCAATTTTATGATCGGAGGCTGAATAACCGGTACCAGGGCCATATAAGAATAAGCTGCAATAGCTATGGGTCCCACCAGATGGGGAGCAAGTTGAGAAGAGAGAAAAATTGAAGTAGGACCATCAGCACCACCGATAATTCCTATAGCACCTGCTTCCAGTACTGTAAAACCGAGTAGAAGTGAGCCGATAAAAGTTGCAAAGATGCCAAATTGTGCTGCTGCACCCAGAAGGATCAGTTTCGGATTTGCTATCAGAGTTGAAAAATCTGTCATTGCACCCAGCCCCAGAAAAATAAGGGGCGGATAAATTCCCGCCGTCACGCCGAAATAGAGTAGATTCATAACAGAATTTTGAAAATATACTCCATAAGTGCCGGGTAAATTTCCCAAGACTATACCAAATCCGATGGGAACAAGCAACAGTGGCTCATAATTTTTGGAGATTCCCAGAAAAATAAAGAAAAGACCTATGATTATCATTGTGACATAGGACATATTGATTTGAGCTATTCCTGTTGTAGAAAAGAAATTCACGATCTCATTCATGCTATTCCCCGATCTTGATCAGAAGATCACCCTCCAGAACAGAATCACCTTCCTTGATCAGAATTTTTTTTATCACTCCTGAAATGTCGGTTGTAATTTCCGATTCCATTTTCATAGCTTCCAGAATTAAAACCGGATCCCCTTCATTCACTCTCTCTCCTTCTTTCACCAAAATCGACTGAATCAGACCCGGAATCGGTGCTTTTACACCACTGGCAGCTGAAACTGATTTTGTTTTCTGAAGCGAAGTTAAACTCACACTTGATTTTAATTTTTCAGAGCGGATCAATCGCGGTATCGCCTGTGATTCTTCCGATTCAATTTCCACACAATATTCCACTCCGTTTACTTCAACCCTGATATTGTTATCTTTATATTCCAATACTCGAGCTTTATACTTATCGTCATTTATAATAAAATTATACGTTTTCATCCTATTTCCTCCGCTCCTGAAAAAACATACTGTTCGGCATATTAAATTTTGCTGCTGAAATCCAGGGACTCTGAGTTGCTCTCTTCCAGGTAAGAAGCAGTTTGCTTTCTTCTTCTGTTTCCAGTTCATGAAGATAAATCGCTGTAATTGCAGCCACAATATCATTTTGACTTATCGTTTCATCCATCTTTTGAATTGTATTTTTTTCAGATCGTTCCTGTCTCTGCTGCTGATAATTATCCAGATGTTTTAAAAATTTCATGCGGTCTATTATAATTCCTACAATAATAAGGCTTATGAAGACAATAAGCATCCCTGCCAGGATAATTCCGCTGTAGAAGGAGTTTCGGTTCTCTGAATAATTTTTCAGAGCTTTTTTTAGAGCTGATCTGCTTATGTGAAGTTCATCCAGGGTCTGCTCAGAGTCAGTTTTCAGGTCCAGATCCAAATAGATCTTAAGCTGTTTAAGGGGTATTTGAAGCTTGAAAGCGGTCTCTGTTATACTATTGGATCCGGAAATTGAATCAATTTGATCTTCTTCCTCACCGGCGAACATAAAAAATGGTAAAATTAATAATAAAACAACTAATCCATTTTTCATAACTTTTTCTTAAAGTGGAATATTTCCGTGTTTTTTGGGAGGATTTGTATCTTTTTTTGAAGCTAGCATTTCCAGTGAGCGTATAATTCTGAATCGAGTTGAATCCGGTTCAATAATATCATCAATATAACCCTTTTCAGCTGCTCTGTAGGGATTGGCAAATTTATCGCGGTATTCCGCTTCTTTTTCCTTAAGCAGAGTTTCCGGATTCTCAGCATTTTTTGTATCTTTATAGAAAACTATCTCAACGGCTCCTTTGGGCCCCATAACTGCAATCTCTGCCGAAGGCCAGCCATACACAATATCGGCACGCATATGCCGGCTATTCATTACACAATAGGCTCCGCCATACGCTTTTCTTAAAATTACAGTTATCTTGGGAACTGTTGCTTCGGCAAAAGCATAGAGCAGTTTAGCACCATGCTTTATTATGCCGTTATGTTCCTGTTTGGAACCGGGCATAAAACCAGGAACATCTTCCAATACAACCAAAGGAATATTAAAAGCATCACAGAATCTGACAAAGCGCGCTGCTTTAACAGAGGCATTGATATCCAGAACACCTGCCAGAAATTTAGGCTGATTCGCAACAATACCTATGCTTTGTCCATGCATTCTGGCAAATCCGACAACAATATTCTGAGCAAAATTACGGGCAACTTCCAGAAATTCTCCGTCATCGACAATACTGAAGATTACATCCAGGATGTCGTAAGGTTTATTAGGATTTTCGGGAATGATCTCATTCAATTCCGTACATTTACGTTCGATCGTATCTTTTGTCGGTTTATAAGGAGGTTGTTCCAGATTGTTGGAAGGAATATAGCTGATCAATTTTTTGATAAGTTGAATGGTCTCTTCTTCATCTATTGTTAAAAAATGCGCCACTCCGCTTTGGGAAGCATGGATAGACGCACCGCCCAGTTCTTCAGTTGTGACAGTTTCATTCAAAACTGTTTTCACAACTTTAGGTCCTGTTACGAACATATAACTTGTCTTCTGGTTCATGATAACAAAATCAGTTATGGCTGGAGAATAGACTGCACCTCCGGCACAGGGTCCCATGATGGCAGAAATTTGCGGTATAACGCCGGAAGCCATTACGTTGCGCAAAAATATGTCTGCATAACCGGCAAGAGCGTCAACTCCTTCCTGAACCCTCGCACCTCCTGAATCTGCCAACCCAATAACAGGAGCACCCATTTTCATGCCCATTTCCATAACTTTACAGATTTTTTCCGCATGAGTTCTGGAAAGAGATCCGCCGATTACAGTGAAGTCCTGCGCATAAAGATAGATCATTCTGCCGTCGATCGTTCCGCATCCTGTAACAACCCCATCACCGGGAAAACTTATCTGATCCATGTTAAAATCTTTGCAACGATGGGTAACAAACATGTCAAATTCTTCAAAGCTGTCTTTATCAACCAGAAGTTCAATTCTTTCTCTAGCCGTTAATTTACCCTTACCATGCTGAGCCTCTATTTTTTTTTCTCCACCGCCTGAACGTGCTTTTTCACGATTTTCCCGGAGTTCGACAATTTTATTCCCTAAAACCATTAATCCTCCCCTGAAATGCTATAACTTTTTCAAAACTGGAATTCCGTCAATATATTAAAAAAAACCAAAGGAGTCTTAGAGATCAGAATTGGGAACAAAAAAAATTTAAAGTAAAAAATGCATAAATAGGCAAGCAAAATTACAATGGTAATAAATTAGTTTTAGAGACTTTTCATCAGTTAAGGAATATCAATTTATTAATAACTGCTGATTCAGAAACAAAAAAAATTGTCGCGAAGTTTAAACTTCA
>LKUH01000108.1 GCA_001412425.1 Candidatus Cloacimonas sp. SDB | reverse complement strand
ACTCTGAACAATAAATCTCCAGAAGAGTATTATCATAATTTTTTTGATTATGACAAATTATTGGAATATTTGATTGTACCTGCCATGAAGTCTGAAGATATAGAAATAAAAACAGCTTTTTATAACCATAAAAATAATTCGATAATCAATCAGAAATCGCAGATGATCACTTCAGATACTATCATAATTTTCGATGGTGAATTTTTAGCTCGACCCAGATTGCAGAAGTTCTGGGATCTGCATATATTTATTCATGCCGATTTCGATAATATTCTTAAAAGAATTAATGATAAGAGTGAATCCGAATTAAGTGTTCCCGTCAAAATCAAAGAATTATACTTAAAAAAATATATTCCGGCACAAATTCTATATTTAAAGGAATGTCAACCTCATTTACAGGCAGACATTTTAATAAATAACAACAATTACGATCATCCTTTTTTCATGGTGAATACCAGAGAAAAAGAGCTTTTTCTGCAGCATGCAATAAGTTTCTTTGACTATTCCCAGGAAGATAATTCTAATTTATAATTCCCTTTCCTAAAATTAAAAAAATTGATTACATTAGCTTTCTGCAACAGTTTGCAATCGGTTTGAATCAGAAAAAAATAAAATAAATGAGTCCTCGTAAATTAAATGATTGACACGTTTTATGAGAATTAAATTCTGACGTCAGTATATGAGTGTAGTAGAATTTAACTATTAATTTTCAATCGAAATTCTTTTAGCAGATTCTTTACATTCAGTATGGGGGTAAAACCCAAAAAAAAATTAGGAGTTTAGTATGTCTCAAGGTACAGTAAAGTGGTTTAATGACCAAAAAGGATTTGGATTTATTTCTGCAGATGATGGAAAAGATTATTTTGTACATTTTTCCGGAATTATCAGTGAAGGTTACAAATCACTTCCAGAAGGAGCAAAAGTTGAGTTTGAAATTGAATCTACAGACAAGGGACCCAGGGCTGTTCAGGTTTCTGTTATATAACGCGTTTTGTTCAGTAAAACTCAGGGCTCGAAGAAATTCGAGCCTTTTTTTTATGCATTTTTTTCGAAAATAGATACAACAGCAAATTTAAAACATATTATAGCTAAACCTAAATGTAACTGACTTTTATCATCTAACTTCTCTATTAGATCAAAATTATAAAAATAACTTGACTTACCTCTTTCTTAACTCACATTTGACTCAGGTATTCTCAATTTTTCTCAATTATTCTCAAAAGAATAGACTGGAGGTTATATGTCGGGTGAATTTCTGGGTACTTTTGAAAACTCTGTTAATAAACAAAAATGGATCACCATACCAGCTAACTTTAAAAAGAAATTCAGCACTATGGCTAAATTCACAGTTGTCGTTACTATTGGCCCGGAAGAAAATATTGCCATATACCCCCTGGATAACTGGAATGAAAAGATCAATCAATTAAAACAAGGGGAAACCAGAGAAAAAACTTTATTGAACACACTGCGCTCTTTCGCAACTTCAGAACAGAAAATGGAACCGAACGGTCGCATAAAAATAGGTAACGAGCTGCTGGAGATAGCCGGTATCGATACAAAGGTGATAATTAAAGGAGAAGGTAATTTTATTTCGGTCTGGAATCCACAGAGGTATCTGGAATACCGTAAAAAGAAACTGGAAAATCACCGTAAGATGTTTAATTCACTGGATTATCAATAATGGAAAATTTTCACGAACCCGTTTTGCTGGAAGAATCTATTGCCGCCTTGAACATTCGGGACGGCCTGGTCTATGTTGATGCTACTCTGGGCGGAGGAGGACATACCAGGGCAATTCTGAACACAGGGAAAAAGATCAAACTGATCTCCTTCGATCAGGATGAAGCTGCTATTGAACATTGTCGGAATTCCTTCGGCGAAAACTACGATAACCTTACTCTGATACATGACAATTTCAGCAACTTCTGGACTGGTGTAGCTTTACAGAAGATCAAGAAGATCGATGGGATTCTTTTCGACTTAGGTGTTTCTTCCTACCAGATAAATGAACCTGAAAGGGGATTCAGCTTCTCTCTGGATGGTAAACTGGACATGCGCATGAACAATAAATCTGAACGTACAGCTTACGAGATTGTGAATAAATTCACTTATGAGGAACTCAAGAAGATCTTCTTTGAGTACGGCGAAGAACGAGAATCTTCCCGCATTGCTAAAGGAATAATTAAAGAGAGAGAATCAAAAAACATTCAAACCACTCTGGAACTGGCAGACATAATCGACCGATACACTTTCTCGCATCAAAAATTGAAAGCAAAAGCAAGAATTTTCCAGGCTATTCGAATTTATCTGAACGATGAAATAAATGTATTAACCACAGCCTTGAATGATGCTGTTAAAATATTGAACCCGGGCGGCAGATTAGCGGTCATCTCCTATCATAGTCTGGAAGACCGTATTGTGAAACAACTCCTCCGTTTCCAAGAAAAAGTTTGTATCTGTCCGCCCTCTTTTCCTCAATGCGTGTGTAATAAAAAATCTACTTTAAGAATCCTGACCAAAAAACCCATCACGCCGAAGCAGGAAGAAATAGCACGAAATTCCAGAGCTCGAAGTGCTAAATTAAGAATTGCAGAAAAAAAGGAGGTAGAATGAGTAAAAAGATCTTCCTTTTAATTTTTATTTTTTTTGGCATAATTTTCTGCCACTTTTATAATAAACATAAAATTATGATAGATAGCAGGAAATGTGAAGAATTACAGGAACAATTGAAATCATACCGGGAACAGAATTATTTCCTGATCACGGAGAATTGCCGTCTGTGTTCCAGAGAAAGGATCCAGATGATCGCCAGGAAAGAACTTGGCATGATCTATCCCCAAAACCCCGACAATATATATACAATTAAAATTGATGATAAAAAGAATAGTTTTTGCCTGATTGACTTCATTGTTCCATCAGTTGAAGCCCTGACAAAATAACCAGCCATGTTCATAATAAGATGAAAACGCGGCTTCGAATATTTATTGCGTTAAATGTAATTTTTCTGATAATCTGGATAGTTTACCTCTTTATTCTGCAATTATTTGACCCCCATGATTTCGAAAGCACAATTGCGTTACGGCAAAATCCTTCCAAAAATCTGATAATTCCCAACAGAGGTAATATTTACGACCGCAATGGACAACTGCTGGTCAGTTCAATAAAACATTATCAGATTGATCTGGATAAAAATACTGTAAAAAAATTTGCTCAAACAAATCCTGAACGAGATCTCAATGAGATTTATCAACATATTGCTGAAATAATTGCAGAAAATTCCTCCGAAAAAAGTAGCAGTTTGGCTAAAAAAATAACAACTTCCTCAAGTTCAAGCGTTTTATTGTCCAATGACATTTCAGAATCACAACTTATTAAAATTAAAAAGGTTATTAAAGAAAATAAATACCCCGGTCTGGTCTATAACTTCAGCTACATCAAAAGATCATATCCCAAAGATAAGCTGGCAGCGAGTCTGTTGGGGATGGTTAAAAGTAATAAAGACAGCGGTGAATATGATCCGGGCAACAGTTTCTATCAGTTAAAGGGATTAACCGGGCTGGAAGCAACTTTTAATGAAGAACTTTCCGGCAAATTTGGCTGGCAGGAAACTATTACTGATGCCAATAATAAACGAATTCCCTTTCTTTTTTTGAAAGAAA
>LKUH01000107.1 GCA_001412425.1 Candidatus Cloacimonas sp. SDB | reverse complement strand
AACTGGGCTGAATCGACTTTGATTTGTGAAAATAAACTTGAGATTGTAAAATACAATACAAAAAAAACAAATAATCGTTTCATAGTTATTTCCTCCATTCTCTTAGTTGCTGCTAATGTTTTGCGCATGCCACGCTCTACTTGCTTTACTTACACTCCGAGAGTGGAGCTGCTTGTTAGTCGCATCAATCTTCAAAAATAACATTAATCAATCAAACACAAAAAGTTGAGCACTTATTTAATAATTTATAACTGCCATCTGTTATTCAACATTTTAATTGTCAAAACAATTTTGATTTATGATAGTTAAACACCTATAATGAAAGCAGAGTATGAATCTGAAAAGAAAAGATTGTATTAGTTAAATGAGTAAACTCAGAAAAAAGAATTTGACATATTAGTTGCACCTTAAATGTTAGCAGTCGGAAACAATGATAGGTAAGGCCAATAATTGTTTCCGATTAGAATTGAATGAAATAGAATATATGGGAGGCAAAATGAAGTTAAAGGAAATGGATGTTGGAATTAGTGGCAAAATTGTTGGGTTTTCAGTAAAGGACAGGCATTATCGGCAAAAGCTGTTAAGAATGGGATTAGTAAAAGGAGAGTTTTTTTTAATAATTCGCAAAGCCCCAATGGGTGATCCGATTGAGATAAAGATCAAAGGTTATAGTCTGACATTAAGGAAAAATGAGGCTGACGCTTTAGATGTGGAGGTTGTAAAATGAATAAACTGACAATTGCTTTAGCGGGAAATCCAAACAGTGGAAAAACTACTCTTTTCAATGCACTCACAGGTTCTAAACAAAAAGTAGGGAATTGGCCGGGAGTAACAGTTGAATATAAAGAAGGAAATTATTCTTATCAAGATACAGAAATTACAGTAATAGATTTGCCAGGAATCTATTCATTTTCTGCATACTCTCTTGATGAGAAAGTATCTCGTGAGTTTATTCTGAAAGAAAAACCTGATCTGGTAGTAAATATTATTGATGCAACAAACTTAGAGCGGAATTTATATCTAACAACACAACTTCTCGAAATGAAAATTCCTGTAATTGTAGCACTCAATATGATGGATATTGCTAAACAGAGAAAGATACACATTGAAGTTGAACATCTTGAAAAACATCTTGGATGCTTGGTCATACCAATGATTGCCAGTAAGAAAAGCGGTTTAGATAAATTGAAAGATTGCATCAACGATACTGGAAAGAAAAGACAGATTTCCCAAACAAAAGTTCAATACGATTCTGTTGTGGAAGATTCGATTAGAAAGATTTCTGAAAAAATAATGAAAATAAGTAATGAACACAAAGTAGATAACAGATGGTTAGCAATTAAGCTTTTGGAATTAGATGAAATTGCAACCGAGATAACCGATAATAAGTTTCAGGAATTAGTAGATATTGAAGTAGCAAAAATTGAGAAGCATACAGGAGATGAAGTTGATATAGTCGTTGCCGATGGTCGCTATGGATTTATTCACGGACTTTCACGCGATGTTGTTCATCGACACGACCAGATCAGGAAAACTGTTTCAGACAATATTGATAAATTTGTTCTCAATCGCTTCTTGGGAATTCCTGTTTTCTTTGGTGTAATGTATCTTGTTTTTATGCTCACCATAAATGTTGGTGGAGCGTTTATTGATTTTTTTGATATTTTCACAGGTTCGATTTTTGTAGATGGTTTAAGTGCTGTTCTTGAAAATCTTCATTTTCCTGTGTGGCTTACAACTTTTCTCGCAGGTGGAATCGGAGGTGGAATTCAAACTGTTGCAACTTTTATCCCACCAATTTTCTTTATGTTTTTAGCTTTATCAATTTTGGAAGATTCAGGCTATATGAGTCGTGCCGCATTTGTGATGGATAGATTTATGCGGTTTGTAGGTTTACCGGGAAAGGCATTTATTCCAATGTTAGTTGGTTTTGGTTGTAATGTCCCTGCAATTATGGCAACACGAACATTAGAAAACAATCGTGATCGAATTCTTACAATTCTGATGAATCCTTTTATGAGCTGCGGTGCAAGACTTCCTGTTTATGTTTTGTTCGCAACTGTGTTTTTCCCACATAATGGCGGACTCGTGGTTTTCGCAATTTATATGACGGGAATTTTGTTGGCTGTTTTATCGGGATTGCTTTTCAAACGAACAATTCTAAAAGGAGAAACTTCTACTTTTGTAATGGAGCTTCCACCTTATCACATTCCGACTTTTAACGGAATTATGATGCATACTTGGGAAAAATTGAAAAGTTTCATACTTCGTGCGGGAAAAGTTATCATAATCGTTGTTATTGCAATTAGTTTCTTGAATGCAATTGGAACAGACGGCTCTTTCGGAAATGAAGATTCTGAAAATTCTCTGCTCAGTTCCATCGGAAAATCAATTACACCAATATTCCAACCAATGGGAATCAGTGAAGATAACTGGCCTGCAACAGTTGGTCTTTTCACAGGAATTTTTGCCAAAGAAGCTGTTGTAGGAACTCTTGATAATCTTTATGCTTCTCTTTCTGATGAAGGCGAAGAAGTTGAGGAAGATTTCAACTTTTGGGATGGAATCATTGAAGCTTTCCAATCTGTAGGAGACGGAATTTCAGGAATTGGAGGAGCGTTTAAAGATCCGCTCGGAGTGGCAATAGAAGAAGATTTAGGAGATTTGGAAACTCAAGCAGGCGAACAAGAAGTAAGTGTAAATACTTTTTCTGAAATGAAAAAAAGATTTGGTAACAGCAAAGCTGCATTCGCTTATTTGTTATTCATTCTTATTTATATGCCTTGCGTAGCTGCAATCGCCGCAGTCTATCGAGAAACAAATATGAAATGGACGATGTTTTCAGTTTTATATCTTACTGTTTTGGCGTGGATAGTTTCAACGCTGTTTTATCAAATTAGTATGTTTCCCACCCAACCTGCAATATCGACAATGTGGATTGGAATCTTAGTTTCAGTATCTTTCATTATATATTTTGCAATGAAAGCAAAATCAAAGAATATCGAAGTATCAGCATAACAAGAGAGTAAAATGTTTGAATTTGGAAGAAAGAATAATACTAATTATTGCAGAAACAAGCACAGAAAAGGTGGTGGACGAGGAGAAAGAAAATTCAGACAGTGTATTTCTCTTTCTGATGCTGTAGAAGATCAAAAATATATCATCAGATTTAATCCTGACAAACAAACTATCGAAATGGGAATTGCTCCAAGTAGTATGATCTTTGTTCATAAAAATAATCCAAACGAAACAAATCTGATAGTCGGAGTAGGTGAGACAAGACTCATCATTCCCCGAAATTCTGCTGAATTGATAAAGGTAAAATAATATGTTAAAAGAGATTAAAGAAATGTTCAACGAGAGAAAATCGTTGAATACTGAAGATATCGCAAATCATTTAAAGATTTCCGAAAGTGCAATAGATGGAATGTTAAGAATTCTAACTCAGAAGAATTTCATCGAAAAGGTTGAATTTGACTGCGGAACTTGTTCGAGCGGTTGCGGAAGTTGTGCATTTGCAATCCAGAAAGATGTTTATAAATTAGTGAATTAAATTATCGGGTTGTTTTCATCGGCAGCTCGTTTTAATAAGTTGCGATTGAGAATACTTATCAATCGCTAAATAAAAAGGAAAAACAGGAGAATAAAAAAATATGAAAAATATCGGATTAAAAACAGTTTTATCAACTTTAGTATTTTTCGGAATCACTTATATGCTACTGGTTTTCACGAATCGAGCAGGAAATATTCCGTATCTCTTTGCAGGATTTACTCTGCTATTTGTTGGAATAATTCTGTTTCTTCAATCCATCAAGTCGGTTCAATCGTCCCGATTGAAGCATTCTGATTCCGGTAACACCGTCCCTGTGTTATATGAAAAAGAAAAATTCTACTCCAACCTCTTGGCTATCATCAGCGGAATTTCTCTCTGGGGATTCTTTGGAGAATTTTTGGAAAATGCTGATATATACATTAAAGATGCAACCATAGAAATCGCTCATGGGAATTTCCTGCCGGTTCTGATTCTAATAATCTTCATATTCCTGAATTTAAAAAAGCATTTACCAGTTCCCATAAAATTCTCTATTTCCAGTTTCCTTCTTATCTGGTCGATGCACTACATAATGATCTTCCAATATGAAGTGCTTTCCCGAACACATTTCACAACTTATATTATGTGTTGTGTTTTCTTGATTTTAACAGGACTTTCAATTTATAAAGCGAAGAAGAACAAAGGCATTAACTCAATTATGTTCTGGTCATATTTTGGGCTTTTATGCGTTTGGAGCATTCTGGAATATGTCTGGGGTTGGAGATTGATCCCTGGACCGTATGCGATGTAAAATTTAATGTTGAAGAATGATGAAGAAAGAAAAAAGAATATCCAATATCGAACCCCAGTGTAATAAAAGAAAAAGAAGATTTTACGAGGCATGCAAGGAATGATGAAGGATGAAGGAAAAAAGTCAGTGTTAAGTCTATGGCTAATTAAAAGGAAATCACAATGAAAAAAAATAAGAAGTTGCAATGAATAATTGATTTAAGGTTATTTTTTTGTGCATTATTTGAGAATGCGTCTCAATATCAATAAATAAAAGGAGTAATAAACGATGAAAATCATAAAAGAGAATATAAATCTTATTTATATCCTGTTTGGTTTATTGTATTTTATATTTAAAGTGATTTGGTATATTTGCGATTTTGTTTATTTTAGAGGAGTAATACTTGGATTAATTGCAACAGTTCTGACAACATTCATCGGGATTTTATCTTTCAGAAAATATAAAAAAGCAGTTAAGCCGGTGACACATTGTTTAGCTGTGCTAATACCATTAATTATAATTCCTCTTACTCCTATTATTATGATTCATAATTTGGGTTCCGAGATATTCCAGATAGAGAAAATAGCAATATTGATAATATTTGAAGGTCTTGCAATTACACAAGTTATTTTAGGTATTGTAATAATTAAGAGGAGAAAATTATGAAAAACGCAATTATGATTTATGGAAGCACAAACACTGAAAATTTAGTTGGATATTTGTGCAGAACAGTTAGAAAATCCGGTTTTGAGGAGGGTTTGTATGATCTAAAAATAAGCATTTAGAGGGTTTTTTTATTTATC
>LKUH01000106.1 GCA_001412425.1 Candidatus Cloacimonas sp. SDB | reverse complement strand
AGCGCTGTAAGAGGTAGAAAAGTGTTCTACCGAGGTAAGCAATCCCTGACTCTCCGCCATTTATTTAGAATGTAATTTTATAATATAGATTTGTTAGTAGCTATAATTTCAAAATGCTTATTTGTTAATAAGAGCTATTCTGTGTAAGATTGCCATTCACTGGAATTCAGCCAAACATCCACGGGAATATGAAAATTTATTTCTTTAGAGATCCTTGTATTAATGACTTTAATAAATTTGTCAGGACCCGAGCTTGATATATCACCAGCAAATTCACCCAGCAATATTCTGTTAGCTTTTTCTGAAGCAAATTTTCCCATTAAGAAATAATCAGGTCCCAGAGCACCAACAGCTCCTGCTTCAATACTTAATGGATCACCCGCGAATAAAGGTATTTTATATTTCCTGCAAATATCAGATACAATAGAAATTTTTTCAATTATGGTATTATCCCCATTCACTATGACAATTGAATAATCCTGAATAAGAGTTTCTATTCTATTCTCCAAATTATTGATATCTTCTATTTCAACTCTTTTAGTGCTTATTCCTAAATCATTCATAAATTTTTCAGTTTCCTCTGAAAGGATTTGTGAATTTTTTTCAAGAGTTGTGTATAATACGATAGCCTTCTCTTCCTGGGGATTTTTGAAAAATGAAGAAAAAAAATCACACTGTTTTCTGGTTGGATATCTATCTGTTACTCCGGTAATTGGTATTTCAGAACTTTCTAAAGATTCAACTATATCTGATTCAACGGGATCAGTTACAGCTCCATAAATTGTCGGGACGTTATATTTCCTGCATAATTCCGCTGCTATTTGAGCGGCGGGAGTTGTTACAACGAATACGAGATCCGGTTTATTTGAATAAGCTGTTTCTAAGATTTGACCAATATCATTCCAATTACCATCAGCATTCAGTTCAATAAAATTGATCTTATCTCCATCTTTCCAGTTATAATCATTCAACCCTTCCTTAAAACCGGCAATTTCTGAGCTCAATGATTTATGATCCATGGGTGAAAAAATCACTATTTCCACAATTTTATTTGAGCCGTTTTCTTTATTACATCCGAAAATAAGAGGTGCAATCATAATTATAAATATTAAAAACTTTTTCATTTTCCCAAACTCCTTGATAATAAATTTTTAAACTTTCATTTTTCGATAAGTTCGAAGCAATGTATTCTTAGTTTTTTTCCCTTCAATTTCATTACAGCTAATGAATGTTCGAGTAGGATAATTTTTATAATTCTTATCCTTGATCACTCTTGTCAATACTAAATAAATTTCATGCATCCCCCCATTTTTTATAAAAGATTCAGGTTTAGGGTTAATTGAGAGTTTATACACCTG
>LKUH01000105.1 GCA_001412425.1 Candidatus Cloacimonas sp. SDB | reverse complement strand
CCTGAAGAGTACCTAAAAAACAAATATAACTGCAAAATTTCCTACCGATTAGAACGGTAATAAAAAGAATGAATAAACTTAGAACAACCGTTATTGAGTAGGTAATTATCCCGCGCGGGTACATTGTACCAAAGCAGACAATTGAATAAGGACAAAACTGATGAGCGGAATTAATTATTCCGGCTGACAGGTATAGAATTAAGAAAATCATGATAATCAGAATAGAATTCTGTAAAGCTCTACGGGAATTAATTTTTTTAAGATATTTTTTTATAATAGTAATTTCCCTTTTTTGATTACTTGAGTTATGGCAATATTACTGATATTGTTTGATTGGAAAATATCTTCCTTCAGACAGACAAAATCAGCCTGCCTGCCATTCTGCAAAGTTCCTATTTTATCTTCATCAAAAGAAAGAGCAGCAGCATTTGAGGTATAGATCTTTACAGCCTGAAAAGGAGTTAACCTCTCGGCAGGGTTATGAATCCTGACAGCAGCATCAATCCCTTTGAGGGCGTTGATTTCGGTTATGTACCAATCGGAGCCACCGGTAAGCAGTATATTTCGCTGATAAATTGATGCCAGCCGGTTTGTACGTGAGGTTCTTTCTTTTCCTAATCGTGTTTCATATAGGCCACCTGGACCAGCCCAAAGCCTGTCGAACATTGGCTGCATTACAGCACTGATCCTGGCTTTTTTAAGCCGGTCAAGAGTTTCATCGCTAGTTAATTCATTATGGATGATTTCGTGTCTTAGATCTTTAGGATACTGGTGCTGGGCTAATTCATAACATTTCAGAATCTGTTCAATTGCCCTGTCCCCAATACAATGAACAGCAATTTGTAAATTTTCTTTATGTGCTGCCAGGATAAATTTTTCCCAGAATTCATCAGTTCTGTAAAGAGTTCCATGGCTTTCTGGTTGGTCATTATATGGTTCTTTTAAGGCGGCAGTATGTGATCCGAAAGATCCGTCAGCTAGAATGCAGCCGCCAATTCTGGAAGCACCAAGATCTTTAGCAACCTGGCAATCGGTGATTTGTGGATAAAGAATATACTCCAAGGGAAATCTGCGGAGGTTATTTTTGATAAGCCGGAAATGCTTTGGATCTGAATGAGCATCACCGATCATGGTATGTACTGTTGTATGACCCTTTTTTATAGCTATCTCTGCTGCAGTAAAATAGGCGTTGAGAATACTATCTTCATCCAGATTTCTATGAAACCAGTTTGAAGCTCTTCCATTCCAGGATCTATTAAGATGTCCCGTAAAAGGTGCAGGTAAGGGTTGCTGCCAGTCAATTTGGGCAGCAGCTTTAGTATTTATTGCGGAGGAATGTCCATCTACTCTGCGAATAAAGACCGGCTTATCAGGAAAAATACGGTCAAGTTCCGAAGCGGTGGGGAACCTTTTTTCCTTAATCTTATTTTCGTCAAAACCATAGGCGAATATCTTATTACTAATAGGTTGCGAGAAACTCAGTTTAGCAAAAAGATCTTTTAAAGTGCTAATATCACCCAGATAAGTTCCCAAATTATATAAGCCGCCTTCAAAAGAATGTGTGTGAGTATCTATGAATCCCGGATATACAAAGGCTGAATTGAGATCTAATTCTTCTATTCCGGTCAGTTCCGGTTTAGTCTTGAACATTTTCAGAATATTTCCATTTTCAATCAGAACTGAATCATAATAGTCATTTTCACTGATCATTGTATAGAATCTGGCATTAGACAGTAATTTTTTCATATCAGAATTTCCTTTAACATACTGT
>LKUH01000104.1 GCA_001412425.1 Candidatus Cloacimonas sp. SDB | reverse complement strand
AATACCCAGATCATTTATCTTATCTATTTCTTCGATAGCGTTAATCCCGCAATCAACACTTATAATCAATTTAGTTCCTTCTTCAATAATAAGATCTATTCCACTCAAAGAAAGCCCATAACCATCTATCATGCGGTGCGGGATATAATAATTTACTTCGGCATTTGCCTTTTTCAATCCCAGAAACAGTAAAGCGGTAGAAGTAGTTCCGTCCACGTCATAATCTCCATAAATAGTGATCTGTTCTTTCTGCTCAATTGCCTGAATTACTCTGTTAACAGCTTTATCCATATCATCGAAAATGAACGGGTCATATACATTGTTTAAATCGGGATTAAAAAATTTATCAATCTCTTCTTTATTTGTAAGACCTTTTCTTACTAACATCTCGGCAATCAAATCAGGACATTTAATGCTTGAAGTTAATTGTTTTTTTACCTGTAATTGTTTTTCTGTAAGTTTTTCTGCGATTTCCCATCTTTTTTGCATAGAGCACACCTTTGTTAGTTTTTTTTGCAAATAAATTAAAAATTTAAATAAATGTCAAAGAAGATATTAAGCCGAATTCTGTAAGTTATCTAATAAATAACTCAATGTCTATTTCTCTAAATCGGATATTGCTATGCTCAAATGAGCTCAATAAAGACCGATTTTAGCTGCCTACCCCGGAACTTAATGAGCCGGGCCAACTCAAGCTCCTGTATTTGGCATTGCACCGGATAAGGCTTTCCTGGCATCCAGATTCACATCCGGATCCGGTAGTCTCTTACACTACCATTTCACCCTTTCCTGACCACTAAAAAAGAAAATTTTTACAAGCCCATTTTAGTGGTCAGGAGGTTTGTTTCTGTGGAGCTGGCTTTCTGTTACCAGAACTTCCCGTTAAGAAGTATCCCGCCCTCTGGTGTTCGGACTTTCCTCCCACTACCTTTTTGAAAAATTCAAATAGGTAGTGGGCAGACATTTTATCTTCTCTGACAATCATTTTTCGAGATCTTGTGGCTCATAAACCAGTATGCGACCACAGTTTTCACAACTTATTAACTTTTCACCTCTATCAATTTCAATTATTAATTGCGGTCTGATCCTGTAGCCACAACCACCACAAGCATCGTTGATTTTATAAACAACCGCTTTTCTTGATTTATGTTTAATTAAGGCCGCATAACGTTTTACAATATTAGTAGGAAGCCCCTGAGCTATTTTGTTGCGTTCTTCTCTTATATCAACAATCTGATTTTCAACTTCTTTAATTCTATTCTTCAGTTTTTCTTCATTTGCTTTTAATTCAGCCTGCGCTATTTTATGTTTCTGTTCTGCAGCTTTAAATTTATCTCTCAGTTCAACTTCTGATTCCATCAATTCTATTAGTTCATCGTCGATTGAAGAGTTTTTCTTTTCCAGATGACTTATTTCGCTGTTAAGTGCTTTATATTCTTTATTCGTTTTAATTGCGAGAAGCTGATTTTTATATTTATCTATTTTATCATTATTCTCTCTGATCTTAAGCTCCTTGAGTTTCTGATCTTTTTGATTTTCTTCCAAAAGGTGTTTTATTTCAGTCAAATCCTTTTCAGTTTCAGATAAATTTGTTTTTAAGTTATTCAATTGTTTGGGTAAACTTTTTGTAAGTAATTCCTTTTCGCCGATAATATCATCTTTTTTCTGCATTTGAACCAGAATTTTCAATTCTTTACTCATGGGAACTCCCAATTATTTTTATCATAAAAAAAAAAGCATTTATCTGTGTTGATAAATGCTTTCCACAATTTATTATTATCTATGTTTCGTTTAATTTTATTTCCTGTAACAATCACTATATGTACATCCTTATTTTTATTAACAGAAAATTTTGAAAGCTTTTTTTGTCAACCCTCATTTATCCGGATACCCTGTTTGTTTAAAAAAATTTCAGCA
>LKUH01000103.1 GCA_001412425.1 Candidatus Cloacimonas sp. SDB | reverse complement strand
AAAAAAAAGGAGGAGTTATGAAAGAGCTTAACGGCAAAAACATTATCATGGGTTTGCAGCACACTTTTGTTATGTTCGGAGCTACAGTTCTGGTTCCTTTAATTACTGGTCTTGATGTGGGAGTTACTCTTTTTGCGGCAGGTATAGGAACTTTGTTATTTCACATTTTAACCAGGTATCAGGTGCCCGTTTTTCTGGGTTCATCCTTTGCTTTTATTCCGGGAATTATTGCAGTTGCAACAGCAAATGGGGGTTCTTTACCCGAAGCATTGGGCGGAATATTCGTTGCGGGGCTGCTTTACATTGTAGTAGCAATAATCTTCAGATTTGTTAAGGTTGATGTACTTCATAAAATATTGCCCCCTCATGTTACAGGACCTATGATAGTGCTTATTGGTTTGATTCTGGCACCTGTTGCCATTCAAAATGCAAACGGAACATATTCACAGGACATTGTAGAAAAAATTGGAGTGAACGGTTGCTGGGGTGTTGCTTTATTCACTTTTGTAGCAGCAATTTTCGTAAAAATCTATTTTTCCAAAATAGGTTTCAGATTTTTATCTATGCTGCCGGTTTTAATTGCTTTAATTGCCGGCTATATTTTTTCCATCATAATTGGAATTGTTGATTTCACTATTATTACTGAATCGCCCTGGTTTGGATTACCTAAATTCAGTCTGCCTGTTTTTTCTATGCGAGCTATGTCGATAGTTGTACCCATTGCTATTGTAACTATTGTCGAACATTTTGGTGATGTACTGGCAATAGGTAATGTTGTAGGCAAAGATTTCATAGCAAAACCCGGAATCCACAGAACGCTTATTGGAGATGGACTGGCCACTTCATTATCCGCCCTAATTGGAGGTCCGGCAAACACAACCTATAGCGAGAACACAGGTGCTGTTGCATTAACGGGTGTTTTTAATCCTCTGGTAATGAGAATTGCAGCAGTCTTTGCCATAATTTTATCTTTTGTGCCAAAGTTTACTTCAATTATTTCGACTATTCCGGGTCCGGTTATTGGTGGGATTTCAATTTTGTTATTTGGAATGATCTCATCTATTGGAATTAAGAATATGGTAGATAATCAAGTTAATTTCAGTAATCCAAAAATATTAATGACTACGGCAGCAATGCTGGTTCTGGGATTAGGTGGTGCTGAATTTGCTTTTGGCGGTCTGGAATTAAGCGGGTTGGGTCTGGCAGCTATTGCAGGAATAATCTTAAATGCCATTCTTGGTGTGAAAGAGACCTAGTTTCCTGATTTTTTTAAACCCCGTTTTGAAACGGGGTTTTTTTATCATTAGATAACAATATATCTATTACCTTCTACTTTTTTAACTAGTGATTTTAATTCCAATGATAATAATATTGATGAAAGTGAATTAACATCCAAACCTGATTTCAGGATTAACTTATCGAAGTTGATCTCGGGTTTACTGGTAATAATCATCTGAAAAATTTCTTTTTCCAGCTTATTCAACTCAGGAAATGAAATTTCATCATTACTTAACTGTACATCATATTCTTCTAAGATGTCACATATCTCTGTTACTGGTTTTGCCCCCATTTTTATGAGATAATTAGGTCCTTCTGCTTGTTTTCGATTAATATCACCGGGCAAAGCAAAAACATCTCTATTTTGATCAAGGGCAAACTTAGCAGTAAGCAAAGCGCCGCTTTTTCTTGAGCCTTCTATGACAATAGTACCGGCACATAATCCGCTGATGATTCTATTGCGAGTAGGAAAATACCATTTCTCAGCTTTACTTCCAGGAATATATTCTGATAAGATCGCTCCATTCCTGATAATTTTTTCAGACAGGTTTTGATTTCCAGGAGGGTAGATCATGTCAACACCAGTAGCCATAACGGCAACCGTTTTTTTTCCTTTATTCAAAGCAGAGCTATGAGCGATCGAATCTATCCCGTAGGCAAGTCCGCTGACAATTGTGAATCCTGCTTCTGCTAAATTAGAGCTTATCTTTTCTGCCATTAATTTTCCGTAATTACTTGGTCTTCTTGTTCCTACCAGAGCAATAGTTCTTTTTTGAGTAAAACTACCAAGATCACCTCGAT
>LKUH01000102.1 GCA_001412425.1 Candidatus Cloacimonas sp. SDB | reverse complement strand
ACTGTAATCATATTGGAGCCCAAATTAGTAATGCTTGATGTAACTGATTGGGTGGAGCCAGTTCCTACTGAGACAATGGCAATCACAGCACCTACGCCAATCATTATTCCTAGCATGGAAAGAATGCTTCGCATCTTATTTGCCCAAAGGCTTTCCAGGGCAATTTTTAAGCTCTGAAAAATCATACTATTACCTCATCTCTATCAATTAAACCATCTTTCAAATAAATAATTCTTTTCGCAAAATGAGCAATATCAGGTTCATGGGTAACCAGAATAATAGTGTTACCTCCCCCATGTAACTTTTGAATCATTCTCATAATATCCAACCCTGTTTTTGAATCCAGATTTCCAGTCGGTTCATCCGCCAAGATGATGGATGGATTATTAACTAATGCCCTGGCTATAGCTACTCTCTGACGCTGCCCTCCGGATATCTCACTGGGGCGATGTTTTATTCGATTACCTAAACCCACTTCTTCCAGGGTATTTCTGGCCATAATTTCTCTCTTTTTTGTAGGTACTCCAGAATAGATTAAGGGAAGTTCTACATTTTTTAGATTGCTTATCCTGGGCAATAGATTAAATTGTTGGAATACAAACCCTATCTTTTGGTTTCGAAATAAAGCCAGTTGACTATCATTTAACTGGGTAACATCTTGACCAGCCAGGAAATATTTTCCAGAGGTGGGATAATCAAGACAGCCAATTATGTGCATTAATGTTG
This sequence comes from Candidatus Cloacimonas sp. SDB, assembly GCA_001412425.1. GTDB lineage: Bacteria > Cloacimonadota > Cloacimonadia > Cloacimonadales > TCS61 > SDB. The sequence continues at coordinate 7,937 of LKUH01000102.1, read as the reverse complement.
ATTTGCCTGACCCGGACGGTCCCATAATGGATACAAATTCGCCACTTTCTATTGTAAAAGAAAGCCCACGTAATGCCTCAACGGTAACTTTCCCCAAATAATAATTTTTCTTTAATTGCTCTAATATAATTACTTTATTATTCATTCTCTCGTAACCTTGTATATTTTATGGTCTCATCATGGGCATGCCCGGACCACCAAATCTCCTTTCGCTAGAATCTAATCCTGAATTAAGCTGGTAATTATTTACAATTATCTTGTCTCCCTCTTGCAATCCCTCGATAATCTCCTGGTAATATCCATCACTAATACCAGTTTTTACCGGTGTAATAAGCGCTTTCCTGTCTTCTACTTTTAATACAATACTTCTATCATTATTTTGTGATATAGCTGTTACCGGAACAGTTATAACGTTTTCTGCAGAATTCACAATTATTTCTGCAGTTGCTGAAAATTGAGGCTTGAAAATTGGAGAAACTTCATCCATTTTAATAGTTACAGGAACAGTTACTACCCCGCTTTCTGCCCGAGCATATTCTGCTACTTCGGTTACTCTCCCGTTAAAAATACGCCCTTTAAGAATATCTAATTCGATTTCCACTCTTTGCTCTACCTCTACCTTCAAACAGTCTACTTCACTAATTGACACTTTGACTTCATAAGAAGAATCATCAATCAGATATACGACATTATCATAGCCTTCAACATAATCCCCTTCTTCTACAAAAATATCCACAACTTTCCCGGCAAAAGGTGCCTTTAAAGTTTTTGATTCGTAATTATTAAAAGCTACTTCCATAGCCAATTCTTTCTCCTCTACCTGGCTGGGAGAACCACTAATTTTGGCTAATTCGTATTCATTCTTAGCCCTCAGATAATTTAAATGTTCCTGTTTATCTTCTAATTTAACCAATTTATCGGCTTCTTCAACAATATCTCCAACCTCCACAAAAATCTCCTCTACTGTCCCACCTGTTGTTCCTGTGGAAGAAAAACTCAGATAAATTTCATTTTCCGGACTAATATAACCACTGGTCGATACAGTCTCTCGAATTGTTCCTGTCTTTACCTCAGTTGCGGCATCCAAATCAATTTCTTCTGCCAGAATATCTGGACCTGCAGCAGAACTATTTCTTTGTTTGAAATAGTCATAGCCAAAGTAACTTCCTGTAGCTAATAATACTACAATAAGAAACCACATAAACCATTTCTTCATTATCTTTCACCTCAAACTATTTCTGTAGGTATCCAATGAAATGGGCTAATTCTAAGCGATTAATAAACCATTCATCTTTTGCCTGTTTTACTTTAATTTCTTTCTCTCTTAACGTCAATGTTGCATTCTTCCAGTTACTTGTGCTAATTATTCCCTGGTTGTATTGTTTTTCCATAATCCCGATCTTGTCCTGTTCTTTCTCCAGCGACATCTGTTGGATATCCCAATTAAATGTATTATACTCATCCTGATCAAGCAAGTATTCTGCTTCCAGCTTTGTTTGTTCATTCAAATAAGAAATACTCACTTCCTTTTGTCTGATATTACTTTCCTTTTGCTCTTCTTTTAATCTTTGGACCCCCCCATCTAGCAAATTAATTTGAAAGTCGAGCATGACAAACCAATCAGCCGGAAACTGATATCCACCAGAGAGATTTACTTTTGTCTTTCCCTCGTTTTCTGTCCATTTTAATTCTTTAATAAGCTCTTCTTTTTCTAATAGGCTATTCTTGATTTTATAATTTTCTTCCAATGCTATCTTTATCAACTTGCTTTTATTTTCATCATTCAATTCCAGACTATTCATTCGAGAGTAAAGATCATTAATAAAATCAATGTTTTCCTCAAAAACAACCACTGTATCCTGGGATAAATTCAAGGAAAGATACCACTCTTTTTTTGCCCTGGTTAAAGCTTGCTGCTGGTTTAAAAGACTGTTTTCAATTTCTTTCAGTGCTATTAGTGCTTCTGATTCCTGTTGGTATCCACCTTCACCTAACTCAATTTTCCTATTGACCTTGTTTAACTCTTCCTGTGTCAGGTCTCTGCGTTCTTCGACAATACTTAGTTGTTCCTGCAATCTTAAAACATTAAAGTAATCTCCAATGAACTCAATCTGTTTTTCCATTTCTTCCCATTTTAGTTCTTCTAGTTTTATCTGCAGACTATTTTTTAGAGAATAAGCCTGCTTTTCATTCTCAGACCAACTATCGGGATAGACTCTTTTATTTAGTGTTAGATTAGCATTGATTTCATCGGTCAAATCAGAAAAATCCTGATATAAACTATCTGACTCCCAACTTATTTCAGTGGAAAAACTAATATCATCAGTAAGCTGACTTGTTGCAGTCATGTTGACTTCTACTGAAGGAGTAAGAGAACTTTCGTTCATTTTAACTGTGTAATCCCTGTTTTCTATATTGCTACTAAAAATCCAAATGGGAGTAATATTTAAATCAACCTGGAATGACTCACCAGCTTCCAATATTTCAAGATTTCTTTCCAATTCAGCAATACTATTACGGATAGTGTTTAATTCATAATTCTTTTCCAGACCCAACTTAATTGCCTCTTTGAAGTCTATTTCCTTTGCTTCACTTACTCCGACTTTAAAAATTAAAACAAAAACACACAAGACAGATATCATTGAAACCAATAAAATTTTATTTTTTTTACTAATTATCATATTATGTACCCTTCATCCAAATTTCCTATCATCCTTTGTAATTCCAGATATGCCTGGTATACCTGCCGAATAGAGGAAATAAGACGGGATTGGGCGTCCAGCACTCCAATTGTTGCTGAAAGCTCTTCTTCTTCACTTCTCAAGCCTGCTTGCACTTGCCTGTTTATAACAGTTTCATTTTCTTTCATCTGTTGCAGACTTCTCTGGCTTAAAATAATATCGTTCTTTGCCTGATTATAATTCATCCACTGAGTTTCAAGCTGATAACTTAATTCCTGTTCAGCCAGAGAATTATCTAATTTAGCAATTCCTAAATTGTTTTCCAGTTTTAGAACCTCTATCTCTGGTAAATCACCTGCTTTTGCAGATTCTAATTCTCTCTGGGCTTTTTCGACATTAATCTTATGACTTTGCAGGCTAATACTATTTTTATGAGCCTTCTCTAATGATTCGCTTAGCGATATCTCCGGAAAATCAGGTATAGCCATTTCAGAAGTCCTTATTTCTTCATCATGTTCCAGTCCCAACCTGTCTTTTATTTCAATTAAGAGCTGCTTATAACTCAACTCGCTTCCCTGATAATCAAAAAGTGCATCATAATATTCATTTCCCTGTTGCAATAAGTCAAGGTCAACGCTATAGCCAGCTGTTACCTGTTCTTCGATATCCGCCAGAATTATCTTTTCCAATTCAACCTTTTTTTGCTTACTTTCAATATCTTTTTCGCTCATTTTAATACGAAAATAATCGTCTACTACTTTAATTATCAACTGGTCTTTTTCCAACTGAAATTGATTTTGCTGATTTAATAAGGTAATTTCTTTCTGCAAATCAGCAATAGTTGACTTGTTCAGCAAATTTTCTGCCTTTATTTTTTTTACCTCCAATTTAGTATTCTGCAGGTTATAACTGGCCTTCTTGAATTGGATATTATTGCTAATAGCCAATGTAACCATCTGAGAAATTCCCAATAATGTATTTTCCTGAGCTGTTACTTGGCTGCTACCTATCAATAACACCAATAGAACTGAGCATCCCAGAATTAAATATCTTTTTCTCATCCTGTTCCTCCTTAACCTCTTTTCATCATAACGATATATATAATTTATTTCTTATTCATCCATTATTATAGTAACTAAAAATAAAAAACGCTTAAACAAAATCTTAAATTTTTATAAAAACTATCTATTAATATTTTACACATCTTGACAAATAAAAAAACTCTTCTATAATTTATTTAGCTAGCTAAATATTTGAGGTATGCAGAATGGAAAGCAAAACAAAAAATATACCAAGGCTTATTATACAAATAGGTCATCATTTAAAAATGCGCATGGATGAGAACCTTAGCAACAATAATTTGACCATGTCTCAATTTAAGGTTTTGGCATATTTATGGGAATATGAGAACAAAAAAATCAATCAGAAACAAATTTATGAATTTTTAGAAATCAAGCCTTCGTCTCTGACTAAATTAGTAAAATTGCTGGAGGCAAAGGGGCTGATTAAGAAAGAACTTGACCCGGATGATGCGAGAAACAGGATTGTAAAATTAACTAAAAAAGGAATGGAAATCAAGCAAATCTGCATATTAAATATCAAAGAAGCAGAAAATTACCTGTTGAAAGATTTTTCTCAAGAAGAAATTAATAAACTGCTAGTTTTATTATTAAAAATCAAAGAAAAAATTAATTATTAACCTAACCTAATAACTACACTATATTTAGGGAAAGTTATCTTAAAAGGAATAAATAAATGGATGAAAAAAGACTAATAATTTTAAGAGAAGAAAAACCATTAAAGGCAATTTTAAGCCTGGCCATTCCCACAATGATGGGGATGATAGTACAAATTTTTTATAATCTAACTGACACCTTCTTTGTGGGAAAACTAAATGATCCCTATCAAGTAGCTGCTGTATCAATTGCCTTTCCAATATTTATGATGCTAATGTCGGTTAGCGGCATGTTTGGTTTTGGCGCTTCTTCTTATGTTTCCAGATTACTGGGTCAAAAAGACTATTTAATGGCAAAAAAAACCAGTGCTACAGCATTTTATACCTGCATATTTACCGGTGTTGGTGTTAGTATCCTGGGTTTACTTTTTATTTCACCAATTCTTCGCTTGATTGGAGTAACACAGGAAACTTTTACTCACGCAAACCAATATCTTACGATTATTTTTCTAGGTAGCGTGATTATCATGACTAACTTTTCTCTGGGAATGTTACTTCGTTCAGAAGGTGCTGCCAAAATAGCAATGTTTGGTATGTTTATCGGAACAGGTATAAATATAGTACTCGACCCAATTTTTATTCTAATACTTGGATATGGCGTGAAAGGGGCAGCAATTGCTACTATAATAGGACAAGCAATTGCCTTATTGTTCTACCTTCGTTTTTACGTCAAAAAGAAAAGTCTTATTTCTATTAACTGGAAATATTTTTCTCCACAAAGGGAAATATACCTGGAAATCTTCAGGGTTGGCGTCCCTGCTTCCCTAAATAACATGATGATGAGTATCGCACAAACCATAGGCAATTACGTAGCCGCTGGTTATAATGACTTGGTAGTAGCGGCCTTTGGAATAAATCATCGACTTTTTTCTATGGCTATAATGCTTTTAGTCGGGTTATCTGAGGGAACACAGCCTTTGATCGGATATAGCTATGGGGCAAAAAAAATTGAAAGGCTCAATCAAATCATTAAAACAGGAGAATTAATGGCAACAGCTATTTCTGTTTTCTTTTTGGTCGTTTTCTATTTATTTGCCGGCGAAATGGTTCGAATTTTTATTAATAATGAAGAAGTAATTGGCTATGGTATAAAAATTATGAGGGCATTGATTATTGCATTGCCTTTTGCCGGAATTCAATTTATTATTAGAGTTAGCTTCCAAGCTCTGGGTAAGGGTAAACCAGCCTTGATTTTAGCCCTGGCCAGGCAAGGCTTATTCTATATACCTTTATTGTTTACACTAAATAGATTATTTGGATTTTCCGGTTTTATTTATGCCCAACCGATTTCTAATATCTTAACTTTTCTACTGGCAATTCTACTGTTCAAACAAATCAAATTACAGATTGATAATGAATATCAAGAAGAATATAATAAAAATACATCTTCTAAACTAGAGGAATCATATTCAGAAGTGTAGATATACATAATATTTGCTTTACGGAGTGATATTTAATGTACTCATCTGAAAAGACCAATAAATTAATCTTATTGCTGAGTATTCTTTCAATATTTCAACAGCCATCATCTTGCTGATATAGCCCTCTCTCCCCGATAAGATATCTTCACATTGGAACTTTCGAGGAGAGATAGATGGCCATAGCAACAAATTGTTTAGCCTTTTTACGGCAGTTTTATCATTGGCAATTTATTTACTGATGAAATACCTATCCAAAAGATATTCTAAAAAACCCAATACCATACAAAATAAGGCATACTATCTTAGTATAGCTGGACTTGTTTTATTTCTTGTATTGCTTCATTGGCTAATAATATTTTCTGCCTGGGGATATTCGGTTTCTATGTATAGACTGATACCTTTCTTATACTAACCCATTAAATGAAATCCACCCATTACCAAAAATACATCCTCATTTTAAGAAATCCTTCGCCTTACTAATAATATTCACAATACCGGGATGGGCACATCCGATAATTATAATACCCCCCCCTGTTCTGTCCTCAAGATGAGAGTCTGTTCTTTAATTCCATTCCAACTACTCCTGTTGAATATGTATTCCCACAAATTTTGGTATTTTCCTAGACTTCATAAATTTTTGTACCACAATTCCGAACTTTTTCCTTGAAATTATAGGGAAAAGTCTGTGGATGATATACATCAATTTTAGAATTTTGCTTCAAAAACTCATTCAATTCCGCTACATGATCTCCGTGAATATGAGAAAGAATCACAATTTCAACTTCTCCCGGATCTATTTCTAATCTTTTAAGGCCAGATTCCTCGGAACTTCATTGCCTGGGCAACTTTATTTACAGCACAAATATAAGCCGCAGTACGGTTATCAGTTTCTTCTTTTTGAGCAATATGCAAAACTTCATTAAATGCTTTCTCCATTCTGGCTTTTAATCTTAAATGTACTTTTTCTTCACTCCAAAAATAACCATTTAAATTCTGTACCCATTCAAAGTAGGATACCACTACACCGCCCGCATTAGCCAAAATATCAGGAATAACAAAAATTCCTTTCTCTTTTAATATTTCATCTGCTTCTGGAGTAGTTGGTCCGTTTGCTGCTTCTGCAATAATTTTTGCCTTGACGTCTTTTGCATTACTCCCATTAATAACCTCTTCTAATGCTGCAGGTACTAGTATATCGCATTCTAGCTTAAGTAAATCATCATTAGTAATTTTTTCTGTGCCATTTCTCTTATAAGTGTTTACAGTTCCGGTTTCTTTTTTATGCTGGTTCAACGCTATTGGGTCAAGACCATTGGAATTATAAACCCCTCCTTTTGAATCACTTACTCCAATGATCCTTAAACCTTTATCATGAAGGAACTTAGCAATATAAGAACCTGCATTCCCAAAGCCCTGAATCACTACAGTTGCATCTTCGGCAATGATATCAAGATAATTTAGTGATAAAAGTACAGTCTGAACTACACCAGACGCTGTTGCCTCTACTCTACCTTTAGACCCCCACAAATCAACAGGTTTTCCGGTAATACAGGCAAATGCTGCTTCTCCATTAAGCATATTATAAGTGTCAATATACCATCCCATTACTTTGGGATTGGTATAAACATCGGGAGCCGGTATATCTTTATTGGGACCTATAATTGAAGATATTTCATAGATAAATCTCCTAGAAAGTCTTTCAAGCTCACCCTCAGATAATTCTTTGGGATTACAGATAATTCCGCCTTTACCTCCACCATATGGCAAGTCTACCACAGCACACTTCCAGGTCATCCATGCTGCCAGAGCCTTTACTTCATCAAAACAAACTTGCGGATGATATCTTACTCCTCCTTTTGCAGGTCCTCGGGCTGTATTATACTGTGCCCGAAACCCGGTAAAAACATTAACTTGCCCATTATCCATTTTAACCGGAATTGATACGGTTAATACTTTTTCTGTTTTCCGCAATTGGTTCTTGGTATTTTCATCCAGATCCATTCTCTCCAAGGCTTTTTCCAATTGCAAATTTGCTACATCTAGTGCACTAACCTGTTTCACTATTAATTATCTCCTTTCTTTTTTTAGATTATAATATGC
>LKUH01000101.1 GCA_001412425.1 Candidatus Cloacimonas sp. SDB | reverse complement strand
CCTTTTTTAACTCCTAGCAAAATCAGCATACCCTGTTTTATCTCTGAAATGATTCGATTATCCACTTGAACTGAGGCCCTGCTAACTCTCTGTATAACTGCCCTCATATTCTTTCCTCCCTTTTATTCTCCTTCTATTCTTTTTACCTCTTTGATGGCTTTCAGGCTTCTTAAACGGGCAATAATTTCTTTTAAATGATCAAGAGTTCTTACTTCTATCGTTAAATTGAGAAATGCAATTCCATTTTTATTAGCTGAACCGTTAATCTGTTTAATAGATGCTTTGAAATTTGAGAGTACCATCGATACATCTGAAACCAGGTTTTTTCTATCAGCGGAAACAACTTTGATTTTTGCCGGAAAATAATCGTTTTCAGTCTTGTACCATTCTGCATTAATTAAACGCCCTTCATCTTTTGAGATATTCTTTAAATTAGGGCAATCTATTCTATGTATGGTCACTCCTCTCCCTCTGGTAATATACCCAATTATTTCATCACCCGGGACTGGATGACAGCATTGAGCAAATCGAATTAGAATATTATCTACCCCATCAATTCTTACACCTCTATCAATCTTTTTCTCTATTTCTGGCTCTTCTTTAACCTGTTGTATTTCTTGCTTTTCTTCTTGAGGTAATATCTTATTAATCAAATGACTGGGGCTTATTTTTCTATAACCAACAGCTTCAAGCAATGAATCAATATCGGTATAACCCATTGGCTGAACAATCTCAGCCAGTTTCTCTTCCAGTTCTGCATTCCGTGATATTTTATATTTTTCTAACTCCCGTAAAAGCAATGTCCTGCCCTTTTCAATATTTTCATTACGTAATTCCTTCTTAAACCATGCCTTAATCCTTGTTTTTGCACCGGAAGTCTTGACAAATTTTAACCAATCTTTAGTTGGCCCACTTGTTGTTTTGGAAGTTAAAATTTCCACAATGTCTCCACTCTTTAATTTACGATCAAGGGGCACAATTTTATTATTTACCTTAGCTCCTACACAGCGATGTCCTATCTCTGTATGAATGGCATAAGCAAAATCAACCGGACAAGATCCCAAAGGCAATACCTTTACATCCCCCTTGGGAGTAAAAGTATAGACTTCATACTGTAAAAGGTCTATCTTTAAATTTTCCATAAACTCCATTGGGTCCTTAAGCTCTTTTTGCCACTCGAGTATCTGCCTTAGCCATGTTAATCTTTCTTCAAATTTTTTATCTTTTAATAATTCTCCTTTTCCCTTGTATTTCCAATGAGCAGCGATGCCATACTCTGAGGTTCTATGCATCTCTTCAGTCCTGATTTGAACTTCCAAAGGTTCACCTTCGGATGTTATAACAGTAGTATGCAACGATTGGTACATATTTGATTTAGGCATGGCAATATAATCCTTGAACCTTCCAGGCATAGGTTTCCATATAGAATGTAAGAAACCAAGGGCAGCATAACAATCCTTGATAGATTCACAGATAATTCTAATTGCCATCAAATCATAAATCTGAAAAAAATCCTTATCTTGGTCCTGCATCTTCTTATAAATGCTATAAATATTTTTAGGTCTACCCTGAATAGTTGCTTTAATCCCAAATTTTTGTAATTCTTCTGCCATTCTTTTTTTTATAGATTCTATATACTTTTCCCTATCCGCCCTACTCTTAGCCACCTTTGCAGCAAGCTCACTGTACTGTCTAGGAGCCAAATTAAGCAATGAATAATCCTCTAACTCCCATTTTACCCTATACAGTCCCAGACGATTGGCTATAGGTACATAAATATCTAAAGTTTCCTTTGCCTTTATCAATCGTTTTGGCGCAGGCATAAATTTAAGAGTTCTCATATTATTAAGTCTATCTGCCAGTTTAATAAGAATAACCCTGATATCTTCAGCAATTGCTAAAAACATCTTACGGAAATTTTCTGCTTGTCTTTCTTCTTTTGTTTTAAAAGATATTTTACTTAATTTTGTTACTCCATTCACCAACATTGCAACTTCTTGCCCAAATTGATTTTTTATTTCATCTAGCTCTACATGGGTGTCCTCTACAACGTCATGAAGTAAACCTGCTACAATAGTTATTACATCCATATTCAAATCAGCAAGAATATCTGCAACTTCCAAAGGATGAGACAAATAGGGTTGGCCTGAATAGCGTTTCTGGTTCTGGTGGGCATCCTGAGAAAAATAATATGCTTTCCAGATAATATCAACATTGGCATCTGGATTGTAAGATTTTATTTTATCAACTAATGATTCAATCTTGACAGA
>LKUH01000100.1 GCA_001412425.1 Candidatus Cloacimonas sp. SDB | reverse complement strand
GTGAAACAACAGTTTATAGTTAATGGTTAATGGTTGATAGAAAAGCACAGGCTTATGAAATGATTTATAATTCTTTCTTCTGGAGCCTTGATTCCCATGTTTTTGGTTCTCTGCTAAGATGCATAACCGCTACAACAAGTAACGTTTCTTCTCTAATCTGATAAATGATTCCGTAAGGAAATCGATTGGTTCTGCAACGATGTGTTCGACTTGACAGTTTAAACTACGCATTGGGGTACTGAACTATTCGCTCAAGTGTTTTCTTCACTTCTGCAGCAAATTCGTAACCGAGACCTTCACTCTGGCCGTTATAATAGGAGATGGCTTCGGTAAGATCATCTCTGGCAGGTGAAAGAAAGATGATTTCCATTACTATTTTATTTTTTCGATTTCGTTAAATATATCTTTTGCCGGTATTGAAGTTATTTTGCCGCGATCAAACGCGTCTATTCTGTTCTCTGCCTCTTGGGCCCATAACGCATTAATGGCATCTCTGCCTTGAAATTCAAAACTGGATAAGATATTTTCAACCAATTCGGCACGTGCCGTCGGCGGTAATTCTAACGCGTCAGCAAGTATGTTTTCTGCATGTTTTGGCATATGTTGATACCTCCCAAAACTTTAATTCTAGTGGTGATATTTTTGCACAATTATTTTTGATTTTCAAGAAGTAAGAAATTCGGGTTCCAGGTTAAGGAAAAACTGTTCTAGGTTCAAGGTTTAAGACCAGTGGATGGTGAATAGTGAATGGTTTATAGTTTATAGTTGATGGTTGATGGTGAAAACATCAGTAATTAAGTAATTAAGTAATTAAGTATTAAGTAATTAAGTAATTAAGTAGTTAAGGATTAGAGTTTATTTGAATAGTTCATCAATTAAATCTTGCTTTGATATTTTCAGATATTCGGCAATATCATTCAAAATGTTATTTAATGTTCCTAATTTGATCTGGTGATGGTCCGGAATGGTAATTTTGTGTTCTGTGTTTTGATATGTTGAAATTAATCTAATGTGACTTCCCGATTCCCTTGCAATTTGGTATTGATATTTATTAAGAAGTTTTGATAGCTCTTTGCCTGAAATATCCCTTGGTATTTTAGGCATAGGCTAAAATCTCATCCCTTACCATGTGCAGTCTTATTATTTTTGGAATATCCTCTTTGTTATCAAAATGACATGCAAGGGCATCTTTAATATTATCTTTAAGGATTTCAAATGTATCACCTTGAGCAAAGATAGATTGTCCTAATGCCTTCGCATTATAGCCACCTTCAGGATCTTCTTCTATTAAAAAAATCAATTCATCGGTTGTCATTGGAT
>LKUH01000099.1 GCA_001412425.1 Candidatus Cloacimonas sp. SDB | reverse complement strand
TCACTTTTTAAGGTTTTGCCACTGAAACCATTTCTGGCATTATCGGTTCTTTTGCTTTGATAATCATGCTTTTCATAGCCCAGATGTTCTGTCATTTCGTTTTCAAGCATGGTTTCGATGATTTCTTTTGAGAATTGTTTTAAATACTGGTTTACGTCTTTGAGATCTTTGAAGTTTTTCTTCTTAACTAACTCTTGAATTTTCTTTTTGTCTTGCATTTATTTCCTCCCGTGACAATTTTTAGTTCATGGGAGGTTTACACAAAATTTTTTACACTCTCGTTTTCTTTGCTGCTTGTGATGTCAATGATACTACCGGACCAGGATCAGATCCTGACCCTGAACCTTTGAATGCTTTGGTTATCAATGAATTTATGAGTCATAATACACTTGCCTGGGCTGGTCCTGATAATGACTATCCCGATTGGATTGAATTATATAATGGCTCTGATGAAACTATCGATGTTGGTGGTATGTATCTTACCGATAAAATGGATGACCTTACATTATCCATGATCGGAGATAATGTTCCTGAATTAACAACTTTAGCACCGGGTGATTTTCTGGTCTTAGTAGCAGATGGTAATCCCCAAAATGGTCCTCTACATCTTGATTTCAAACTTAGTGACAATGAAGATTTTGCTTTAGTTGATATAGATGGCAGTACTATTATAGATCAGCACAACTCCGGAGTTATTCCCGATGATATGTCGGAAGGTCGCGTTCCCGATGGTTACAGTAACTGGGAAGTACTCGATCCATCTACTCCCGGAACATCCAATGGGAGCGAACCTCCAGCAGGAATTCTCTTATACATAAATGAATTTATGGCAAGCAACGATTTTGGTCCTGTTGACGAATTTGGCGATCATGATGATTGGATCGAGATTTACAATGCTGGCAACGAAGCTGTTGATATTGGTGGAATGTATATGACAGATAATCTGACGGATCTAACCAACAGCCAGATTCCGGACACTGATCCTGATCTTACAACCATAGAACCGGGTGGATATCTGATACTTTGGGCAGATAAAGAACCAGAGCAGGGTGTTCTTCACCTGGAGGACATGAAACTTTCCGGTAGCGGTGAACAAATTGGCCTTATAGATGTGGATGGAATTACAATTATCGATTCATTAACCTTCGGTGATCAAACTACTGATGTTTCCACGGGTCGTCTGCCTGATGGAACTGGAAGCTGGGAATATTTTGGAGAAGGCTATGATACTATGCCAACTCCGGGTGCAACGAACGGTAGCGGTGATGCACCATTTGTACTATTATTCATCAATGAATTCCTTGCCAGTAATGATTCTTGTTTTGCTGATGAATTTGGTGATTATGATGATTGGATTGAAATCTATAATGCTGGAAATATCCCCAAAGATATCGGTGGTATGTACTTCACAGATGATCTGACAGATTTGACCAATAGCATGATCCCTACTGATGCCCCTGATGTCACTACTATTGCTCCCGGTGGATATTTGCTTCTCTGGGCAGATAAAGAACCGGAACAAGGACCGCTACATTTAGATGATATGAAACTTTCTGGTAGCGGGGAAGAAATTGGAATGATCGATGTTGACGGAGTTACTATAATAGATTCTTATACTTTTGGTGAACAGACTACCGATATCTCTGAAGGTAGATTACCTGACGGTGGAGATACTTGGGAATTTTTTGAAACTCCTACTCCTGGCGCGTCAAACGAGTAAAAAATAATACGAATAAAAAAGCAGCA
>LKUH01000098.1 GCA_001412425.1 Candidatus Cloacimonas sp. SDB | reverse complement strand
CTGATAATTTGTATTTTTGGGGGGATGGGTGATTATCTTTTGTTTCATCCTTCGATACGATCCCGATAAAAACATCGGGATCACTCAGGATGAAAATCCATTTAGTTTTTTTAACTTTCCCCCAGCCAGGTTATTGTCTCATATCAAATTATGTTTCTTTATCTTTCGATTCAAACTTGTGCGTGTGATCTGCAGGAGCTCAGCCGCTCTGGTTTTATTATTTTTTGCTTTCTGCAAAGCGCAACGGATCAGTTCTTTTTCCATCTCTTCCAATTGATTCAGGGAAAGAACGTCGGAATCTGCCAGTTTGAGTTTATGATCATGGCAATCGAATGAACTATTCAGCTGCTTGATCTTCAGATATTTATCTGCCGGATTTGCCAGTATAACTGCTTTTTCCACCAGATTTTTCAATTCCCGCACATTGCCTGGGAAACGGTAATTTCGCAAGGTTTGCTGCGTTTTTTCCGAAATCGGTTTCAGTGGTTTTTTCATAGCCAGGCTGAATTGGTGATTGTAATGATCGAGCAGAGGAATAATATCCTCCGTCCTTTCCCGCAGCGGCGGAATGTGGATGTTGAATTTATTCAGACGGTAAAACAGATCCTGTCGAAAATGATTGGTTTTCACCAGTTCCGGCAAATCCCTGTTGGTGGAAGCGATAATCCTGAGGTCGAGGGGGATTTTCTGAGCGGAACCGACCGGGCGGATCTGCCGCTCTTCCAGCACACGTAGCAGTTTTCCCTGCATCGCCGCCGGCATATCGCCGATCTCATCCAGAAAAAGAGTGCCACCATTTGCCATTTCAAACCAGCCTTTGTGGCTGGCATCAGCTCCCGTAAAAGCATGCCTGGCATGACCAAAAAATTCGCTTTCAAACAGGTTTTCAGGAACTGCTGTGCAATTCACGTCGAAGAAAATGCAGTATTTGCGTTCACTGAGATTATGAATGCCGCGCGCCACCAGTTCTTTGCCGGTGCCGCTTTCGCCGCTGATCAGTACATCGGTGTTTTTACTTGCAGCCACCTGTTTCATTAGATGCAGAATATGTCGAAAGCTGTCGCTGTTTCCGATCATGACACGACTGCCGTCCGCCTGCTGCGAGCAGAGCAGGTCCTCGTAGGTTTTGCGGATGCTGCCGATCTGCTTTTGCAAGCCAAGATATTTTTGGGTTCGCTGGATAGCATACTGGATGTCTATCAGATCGAACGGTTTGGCAAAGAAATCTATCGCACCTTCCCGCATTGCTTCGATCACGCTGTCCATGTCGCCATGTCCGCTGATGATGATGACGGCAATTTCAGGATCGGTCTCCAGCAGTTTCTTCATCAGATCAATGCCGTTCATTTCCGGCAGCTTCAGATCGAGAATGGCAATATCCACTGCTTGAGAAGCGACCATTGCCAGAGCCTGCGAAGGCTTTTCGGCGGAATTGACGCTAAAGCCGCAATCACTTAAATATTCGGATATTTCGTCTCGGTAACCTTGTTCATCATCAACGACGAGTACATTTAATTTTTTCATAAGATTCCTTTTTTATCAGCCAAATTCTTTCCCAGTCGTAAACGACCGGGCTATTTAATCATCTCTCATAAAAACCATTCCGAAGGATCTTCGACCATTCGAAAGGTTTCCAATCTCCCATCTTCCTGAAGGTCGCGGCGTAGTTCTTTTAACTTTTCTCTCACTACGAAGCCGGGTCATTGGTGCATTGCCGTTCTGAAATCTGAATTCTGAAATCTGATCATTCATTCTTCGATCACATCCTGCTCATCGTTCGGCAGATAATTCTTTTGGGAAATTACTTTCCTGCCACTTTCTTTTTCCAGTTGTTTGCGGGCAACGCCTGCCACATTACCGCCATCATGAGCAGCTTTTTTTAAATCAGGAAAACCTTGAGTATCTCTGTTACGGGTAATTTCGGTGGTGGATGCTTCGCCTAACATGGAGAAGATCAATTCCAGATCGTTCATGTGATCACGCAGGTTTTCTCTTTTCAAGTGTTTCAACTCTTTATATTCGGATGGCGTGATGCCAAAAGTTGCTTTGGAAATTTCGGCAGTCAGAATCGCGTAATCTGTTTGTGATTCTGCTCCACGCTCATCCCATTCATCGGTCAATTCTTCGCGAATGGCAATGCCGCGCATTCTTTTTTCGATCCAACTATCAGGATAGCCTTTGGCTTTGTAAAGCGCTCTGGATCGTTTCGTTGCCAATTCCGGGTCTTCAATTTCCTGTACGCGTTCATAGCCCACTTTTGCCAACCAGCGTTTGAACGGTTCTGCCTTGGGTGAGGGAATAGACTGGATAATGCGGAAAATGCCTTCTGTATTGGCGCAGTTGATTTTTCTATTTTTGTTATCATTGGCTTTCATTTCAAGGGGGGTACAAATTGTACCCCAGTTGGAATTGAGCTCTTTATCGCGACTTCGCATTTTTTTTAGGTATTGTTTAACATCAGTGCTATCAGTAAGCGCTTCTACGACATCTGATACAGAGAACCACCACTCATTATTGTGAATAGTCTTGCGGACTTCTTTGCCTTTAAAAACTGCTATTTTTGTTTCCATCGTTCATCTCCTTAGAACAGCCATTTTTTAAAATCCAAATCTATAAATCACCGTCAAGCAGAAAAAGGCTTCTCTTTTTCACTTCAAGAGCATTCTAATTTTTCCCGATTATAATTTAAAAGCAACATGATTTTTCATAGTTTCTTGGAATTGTTTTTATTTTCTATCAAAACATTTTCGATTAACATTCTGTCTTTATTTATTTCGTCTTCCAGTTGTTTTTCGGAGGGTAGATAGAGTTTATATTTACTGGCAAAGAGATGTTTATTTTCAGATAAGATTGAGTATCTAGCCACAGCTTCATTTTTTTGGCTGCACAAGATAAGACCTATGGTGGGATTATCGTCATTTACCTGAATTTGATCTTCATAAATTCTGATGTAGGTGTCCATTTGTCCAATATCCTGATGAGTGAGTTTGCCTTTTTTCAGATCGATGAGCACGAAGCATTTCAGGATGAAGTTATAGAAAACCAGATCGATATGTTTTTGTCGCGCCACAAAAGAAAAACCTCTGCCCAGTTCCAGCAGAAATTTCTGCAGATGATCGATAAGCGCAGATTCCAGTTCGTTTTCGGCATATTGTGGTCTGTTCTGCAATTGCAGGAATTCCAAGACATAAGGATCTTTCAAGAAATCTTGCGGATTTGTTTTTTCTGTTTTTTCTTCTGCTTCTCGAATGACCGGCTCTTTATTCTGACTGCTCAATAGTCATTCATAATAGAAGCTGTTGATCTGTCTTTCCAACGCTCTGGTTGACCAGTTTTCTGTGATCGTTTCCTGCACATACCACATTCTGACAGGTTCTTTTTCTACTCGCAGTAAATGCCGGTAATGAGTCCGGGTCAATTCGAGACGCACTGAGTCTTGTTTTGGGAAAAGCGCATAAAACTGTTTCATTTTCCGCAAATTTGTAACATCAAATCCTTTGCCAAAATTCTCGGTCAATTGGCTGGAAAGAGATTGCAGGATTGCTTTGCCATAATCGGCGCGGTAATTGCCATTCAGTTCATCTTCCACGATAAGCTTGCCGATCTGCCAGTAGGTGATCACCAAAGCGCTGTTTATGTTTCTGCGAACTTGCGCTCTGGCATTTTCGATGAGCTTCGCTATTTTACCATACAAATTGTTCTGTAAATTGTTCATATCAATTCATCCGATAAGATCAAACTTTGTGCTCCTTCCGGCTGCAATCAACCAGTTCGATTCTTGCCACGGTGAATTCTCCTTTGCGACTACGCAGGCTGATGCTGCCGTTCATTTCGCTGATGATGCCGTAGCAGATGGATAAGCCCAGACCTGTGCCTTTACTTTCCTCTTTGGTGGTGAAGAAAGGATCGAAAACATTTGGCAGGAATTCTGCCTCCAGACCACAACCGTTGTCTTCCACTTCGATGATGATCTTTTCTGCTTCAGTAAAGAGGCGAATGATTATTTTTTTGGCATCATCAAACTCATCGAATTTTTCTGCCAGGGCATCTCTGGCATTGGATAGAAGGTTCAGGATCACCTGTTCAAAGCGCAGGGCTGTATGCAGCAGGTCCAGAGCTTTCTCGTAATTTTCTAATTTCTCATATAAAGATGAAAGGTGAATATACACGCTGCACATTCCGTTATAATCATTGATCTTCTCTTTTATTGATATTGAATTTCTGAGGTAAAGTTCAGCATTTTTAAAATCATTTATTTCAATATAGATTTTTCCAAGATTACTGCTGGCAACAGAACTCATATAGAGGTACTCAATCTTTTCAGCAGTATTAAGAGATTCGTTTATATACGGCAGGGCTTTTTTATAATTTTTTAATTCCATATAAATTGTGCCGATGTTATTTAAGATTGTAGAGGTTAGTTTAGGGTCGCTAAATTGATCTTCTAAAGCCAGGTTCTTCTGAAAATAGAAAAGGGCTTTTTCATAATTATTCCAGTTTTTGTAAACCAGACCCAGGTTATTGTATGTCACTCGAAGCCCGTACCAGAAATTCTCTTCCTTAAAATATGGTTCAGCCAGGATGTAATTCTTATGGGCAGTGTAAAAGTCACTTTGATGAAAATAGCCCAATCCAATATGCATATATGCCATGCCGATACCCACCGGATAATTGACCTTCTGCGAGATTTTAAGAGCAGAGCGACTGAGCTTGATGCATTTTTCAGGATTGGAATTCATCATTTTATAAGCGTCTGAAATAAGTTCTCTTACCTGATCCAACTCTGAATTACTGATATTTTCTTTAGTCATTATTTTCAAGATCCAAATTTCTGTATTTATTTGAAATTTTAATACTATATAATATCATCATAAGGAATTTCTTATTATTTAGAAATGAATTTTGACAATACTTTTTTTCAATTTCCCGGGAGATATTGAAAAAGTGCTTTTGGAAATAATCATGATAATCATCTTTATAACTGATTCAGTTTTTACTTTAGATTAATATTTTGAGCAATTAAAATAGTTATAATCCAATTTCAGAAAAAAAATCTTGATAGTTCCTTTTGTCTGAAAGATATTGCTTTAGTGAATTTTTTTGATTTCAGATATC
>LKUH01000097.1 GCA_001412425.1 Candidatus Cloacimonas sp. SDB | reverse complement strand
TGGAATACGAGGTCCATAATTATCAACTGCCAGCTTCCTGCCTGTAAGTCCGGTATCAGCTTCAAAGCCACCTTTACTCCAATCGCCAGCAGGGTTGGCATAGATGATTGAATTCTCAATATCCAGCTTCATGGAAACTGCCCAATCGATGATCAGGTTCTTCAGATCAGCCTTCTTGGTATTAACAAAGCTGGCTACTATACTGATGATTCTGTTATCTTTAAGTGTGATTTGAGTTTTACCATCTACCGGAAATTCTTTATAGATGAACCGGCAAAGGCTGCGAGCCAGGAATGCTTCCTGTGGGATAAGTGCCGGATTTTCATTACAGGCATATCCGATCATGATACCTTGATCACCTGCTCCTCCGCTGTCAACTCCATCTGCAATGTTCTCGCTTTGCTTGACGATATTGAGCTGAATGCTGATATCATTCCCAATCACTGATTTAACTGCTTTTCTGATATCCGGAGTTGCTTTAGTGGTGATCTCTCCGGTAACGTAAACCAATCCATGACCACCCATCGTTTCAACTGCAACTCTGGAATTAGAATCATCCTTCAAACATACATCTAAGATAGCATCGGAGACCTGATCACACAGCTTATCGGGATGCTTGGGAGTTACAAATTCTGCTGTTCTATACATTTTCTACCTCATAATTTGATATAATGATCTCCTTGTAATAACTTTCCCCAGCCTTGCGGTTTATCCCTTTGACTCTGCTGACAGCGATGATGTTGTAAGCTTTATAAAGCTCTCTTGCCTGCTGACAATCATCATAAGAAAGTAGAAATCTGCCTTTGATCTTCTTCAGCACATCATGCAGTTTCTGATGATCGAAATTCAAAGAGTTGTCATATTTAAAGCCGTTCATATAAGGTGGATCGCAGTAGATGAAGTTATCCTTTGTATCGTACCGAGCTATCAGCTTCTCGAAGCTCATATTTTCAATGATCACACCATCCAGTCTTTTAGATAAAGCTTCGATACGATTGACCTTATTCTCCAGTTTGCAGTGTCCTTGAGTTTTGGCTGTAGCGAAAGTTCCACCTTTAGATCCAAAGCTTCTGGAGATCAGATACATGAAACGAGCTGCTTTCTGTATTTCAGTGAGTCCATCATTGGCTTTGAATAATTCGAACATATCTCTGCTGCCAATCAAACAATCAAACTCCTTCTGCAGAGCCTGCGGATGATA
>LKUH01000096.1 GCA_001412425.1 Candidatus Cloacimonas sp. SDB | reverse complement strand
GCTTTCAAAAAAACAGTTTTAAGCTGCTCTCCCTTAAAAAACATAAAATCCTCCTGAGATATTTAATCCTCAATTTTGATCATCATTTTCAAAAGTATCAATAATATCGCTTTTTCCTTCCAGCTCCAATATCATGAATCGGGCAGATTCATGCAGATCACTTTCTTTATAATTGTCGATCAATTCATTAAAAAGTTCGATCGCCTGATCTTTATCGTTTAATTCTTCAGCGAACAGGAATGCTTTCATAAATAATGCTTTGTAATCATCTTCACCATTTTTATGATGTTGTATAACTTTATCATAATAGTAAATGGCATCCTGATAACGGCGTTTCTTCTGGGCTTCTTCTGCAAAATTAAAATATTCTTCTGGGGAAAGAACAACGAATAATCTGTCATTATAAGTTATCACCTCATACTTTTCTTTCAGTTCAGCAGTAACTTCAGCAAACTTATTATTGGTAATATCTTTAACTAATTTTGATTTAATTCTTTCCATAACTTCTTCAAAAGGGTAAGGTTGAGATGGATTATCCTCAAGTATGCGGAAAAAGACATATTCGCCTTTATTGATAGGAAAAATTTCAGTAAATTTACCGGTTATCTCCTGAGAAGATTTTGCCCAGATCAGATTAGAAAAATTCTCATCTTTTCCAAAGCCTGGAACAATCCCGTTATCATAAATGTTTCCAATTATTCCGTTATTGTTGGTATAGGTGCAGTTTTCCTTGATAAGATTGTTAAGATCTTCTTCTTTATTATTTTTCAAGGCTTTATTTGCCTTTTTCAAGATCTTTTCTGCCAGATCTTCAGTTTCAAAACTGAATACCTGAATCTTTCTTGTCGCTTTATTACTGTAGCTTTCGATGTTTGCATCGTAATATTCTTTCAAATCTTCATCAGTAATCTGCACAGCATCAATTACTAAATGGTTATAAATGCTTCTTAATAGAACATTCCTCTCGATCTGTTCAATAGTTTCCTCAATTTCAGGTTTAGCTAAATAATCATTTTTCTCAGCTTCATGGGCTAAAGTCCAAATTAAGGCCATTTCATTAACAAAATGAATAATACCTTTCTCGTCTTTGAGCGGCTGTTGCTGTTGAGGAGTTAACTCAGGATAAATTGACAGCAGGTAATTGACATCTTTCTCGATCTTTGGCTGATTACTGGTTATAATTTTTTCCTGCAGCAACTCCGAGTTATTTTCAGGATCTTCCAGGTCAATTTGTTGAATTACAGCTTCATTTACGATTATCTGGTATTGCTCTTTCATCTCGTTGAAATAATCATTAATAAATTCTTGTTCTTTTTGAGATTTTAATCTGTTTTCTATATCAGCTGCCACAACTTCATCTTCATAAACCCCGCCTGCATAAATATCAGCGCTGTGTTCTTTGAAATAATTCAGTTTTTCTTCTTCGGTTACAGAAACGTTATTCCTGATAAGGTCATTTTTATATTCATTGTATAAATAAGATTTAATCTGCATTTCAGAATTTTCTTGGAATTTTTCGGTTGTATCCATATTTTGATTGAGGGCTTCCAGATAAAACACTTCTTCAGTACACATCATATCCAGCAGACCTATCATCCCGTCTTCTGTTCTATATCTGGTCTGATACATTGCAGGAATTTTAGCTATCCTGTCCTCAATATCTCCGTAAACTATTTTTCCTTCGCTGTATTCCGCAATAATGGTATCTCTGGGAACTTGATTACAAAATAATGAATTGATTCCCAAAATTAATAAAAGCACTATAACCATTCTTCTGAATCCATGCATTATGCAACTCCTTTTATTATAATAACTTCAATTTTACACATCACAAAAAAAAATTGACTTTTTATAGTCAAGCAAATAAATGACAGTTCTGTTTAAGATTAAAAGCGGGAAAATGTGATTATATGAAGATTTTTTCACCTGATTTAATCCAAATTGGCTATTATGGTTTAGATAAAAAGAGCTGTCTTCAGGAAATGGTCGATTTTATCTATAAGAAAGGAATTATTTCAGCTTCTGACAGTTTTTTCAAACTCATATATGAAAGGGAAGAGATAATGTCGACCGGAATTGGTAGAAATATTGCTATCCCGCATGCTCGCTCCCGGTTGGTGAGAGAATTCAAAATTTCCGTATTTATTTTAAAAAACGCAATTGATTTTAACTCTCTCGATGGCGAACTAGTTAAGATTATTTTTTTGATTGCGGTTCCGGAAGATATGAAACAGGAATATATGAAGGTTCTTAGTTTATTATCAAATTTCTGCAGAGAAGCTGAAAACAGGGATAAATTGATTAACAGCAATTCAGCCGAAGAAGCTTATGAATATTTAAGAGGGATAGAAAATGAAATATAAATTTTCTCTATTGGTAATACTGCTCACGATTTCAACTCTTAGTGGTATTAATGAAAATGCCGGTACAAGCGGTTTCAGCTTTCTCAAAATAAAATATTCAACCAGAGCTGCCGCAATGGGTAATGCATATACAGGATTAGCCGATGACGCAGGAGCTGTTTTTTTTAACCCTTCAGGTCTGGTGCAAATCAAAAATTCTGAAATTCAGGCAACCTATATGAATTATATTGCTGGGATCAACTGTGGTTCCATTGTATATGTTCATCCTTTTTCCCATAAATTTGTGATTGCAGGTTTCTCTCAATTCCTTACTGCCA
Organism: Candidatus Cloacimonas sp. SDB; assembly: GCA_001412425.1. Lineage (GTDB taxonomy): Bacteria > Cloacimonadota > Cloacimonadia > Cloacimonadales > TCS61 > SDB. The sequence goes on along the minus strand of LKUH01000096.1, from coordinate 4,189 downwards.
GTGAAACCAGAACGCTCGCTGATGCATCCGGTAATTATATTGGAAACTCAGGAGAATTCGGCATTTCCAATCTGATCATAGGTTTTTCAGTAAGCAGATACATAATTGATGTCCTGAATTTAGGTATCAATATCAAGTATATTCGGGAATCCCTGGATAACAATACCGGCTCTGCTGTTGCCTTTGATGTTTCCATCTTGCATCAAACTACTAACAAAGATCTAAAAGTGGGATTGACCTATAGTAATATTGGAACTCAATTAACCTATTATACAGATTCTGAATTTGAAGAAAAATTACCTCAGGTCATAACTGTCGGATTCAACTATCATCCTCTGGATAAATTATATTTACTTCTGGATTTGAACAAACCTTTAGATCTGGATTTTTCCGGTAGATTAGGTGTCGAATATAAAATTCACGAACAATTTTGTTTAAGAGCAGGATATAAAACTAATTCAAGCGACTGGAAAAACAGGGGGGACCTGGAGAGTTTTTCCGGTTTATCCTTTGGGTTAGGCATATTATTTAGGTCTTATAAGATTGATTATGCAATTTTTTCTTACGGTGATCTCGGATTCAGCAATCAGGTATCTTTAGGATACAATTTTTAAAGATAAGATAATACAATTTGGCAGAACGGTCTTTTTGAGACCGTTTTTTTTAGGGAAATTTATAGACAAATATTTTTTGGATCTGAATTTGTCACAAATTTTTCATGAGGAACGCATGAATACGAAAGATTTTTTATTTGAAATTGGAGTAGAAGAAATACCTGCAGCTTATATAGGTAATGCTGGCGAAAAGTTAAAGAGTTTTTTCGCTGAGAACCTGGTTAACCTGCTTTTGAAATTTGAAACAATTAAATTGTATACAACACCCCGACGGCTTGCTGTTAAAATAACCAATCTGCAAATTAAACAGGAAGATCAGCTTATTGAAAAAACAGGTCCTGCTGTAAATATGGCTTATGATGAAGCTGGTCATTTAACCAGGTCTGCCCAGGGTTTTTTAAGAAATTCAGGGGCGGCTGAGAAGGACATTTTTACCATAAAAACAGCTAAAGGCGAGAAAATTGCCGTGAAATATACGCAACAGGGTTCGGACACTGAAGAGTTGTTAAAGAACCTCATTCCTAAAGCTTTAAAAATAATACCTTTTCCCAAAACGATGAAATGGAAGAACAGGGATCTGGCTTTTGCCAGACCAATAAGGTGGCTCCTGATTTTATGGGAGACTAAAACCATTGAAATGGAATATAAAAACTTGAAATCAGGAAATTATACTTATGGTAATAGATTCCTGTCTCTTGAAAATAAAATCATTATTGATCAAATATCTGATTATGAAAATAAACTTGAAGCATTCTGTGTGATACCGGACAGAATTAAAAGAAAAGCAATTATCCAGGATAAAATAGGCAAACTCATAAACGGAGAAGAATTTCAAGTTAATTTCGATAATGCCCTTCTGGAAACGGTTACCGATCTGGTTGAATATCCCGAACCGGTGATCGCTCAATTCGATCCCCTTTATCTTTCTCTTCCGGAAAAAATAATAACCAGTACTCTTTCCGAGCATCAAAAATATTTTTCCATTTCAGACCTTAACGGAAATATTACCAATAAATTTCTTTTTGTTTCTAATGGCGATCCCCAATTTACCGACCTGATTAAACTGGGAAACGAAAAAGTTGTAAAAGCAAGATTGGAAGATGCAGATTTTTTCTATAAAGAAGATATTAAAATACCCTTTGAGAAATATGTGCCAAAACTTCAGCAGGTTACTTTTCAGGAAAAACTCGGCAGTGTTTTGGAAAAAACCGAAAGAATTGTGAAGAACGCAGATTTCTTGTGTGATAGCTTGAAACTTCCTGAATTCGTTAAAGATAAAACTCTGCGAACTGCATATTTATGCAAAGCAGATCTGGTTACTTTAATGCTGGGGGAAAAGGAATTTACCAAATTGCAGGGCTATATCGGCTGGAAATATGCTGAAAAAAGCGGTGAAAAGCAACCAGTTCCCCAAGCAATTTATGAACATTATCTGCCGCGCTGGCAAAATGACAGATTACCTGAAACTATGGAAGGATCAATTACCGCGATCGCAGATAAAATTGATACGGTCTGTGGAATAATTGGTATCGGGATGATGCCGACCGGTTCTAAAGATCCTTATGCTTTAAGAAGAGCTGCCAACGGAATTGTGCAGATCATCGCAGAAAAGAAAATCAATATAAGCATTAACGAACTTATTCACAATGCCTGTAACATTCTAAAAAGTAAATTACCGCAGAATTATGACTGCAGTCCCATAATTGATTTTATGAAACAAAGGATAAACTGGTACTTACAGGAAAAGAACATTGAATATGATGTTATAGATAGCGTAATGCATGTCGATCATACTTATATTCCGGATCTATGGAGTAGAGCCAGAGCTCTTCAGAAACTTAAAAAAAGTAGTGATTTCATAAACCTTGTTACAGGTTTTAAAAGGGTTTCCAATATCATTGAAAATTTTCAGGAATCTTTTCCGTTTAAGAAAAACATGATTCAACACAATTCCGAAAAAGATCTTTATGATAAATATTTGATCCTTCAAGAACAGATTGGCAAATTTCTGGATAAGAAAGAATATAGTACTGTTTTGCAACTATTGATCGAATACGGCACAACAATAGATAAGTTTTTTGACGATGTGCTGGTAAATGTTGAAGAAGACGAGTTAAGAAAAAATCGATATTCATTATTATTGATGATCAGGAATTTATTTCTTAAAGTCGCAGACCTGTCAAAAATTGTGTTCGAAAGAAATCGAGTTTAAAATTTAGGAGTTTTAATGAATTTTTTGTTATCTCACCGAGCTAGAGCAATAAAACCTTCACCAACTCTTACTGTGTCAGCATTAGCAAATAAAATGAAAGCTGAAGGAAAGGATGTTATCAATTTCGGCGTTGGGGAACCCGATTTTAATACTCCAGAATACATCAAGCAGGAGGGAATCAGATCTATTGAAAATAATTTTACCCGCTATACTGCTTCTTCCGGAATAAAGGAACTGAGAGAAGCAATTTCAGATAAATTAAAAAGAGATAATGATCTGGATTGTAATCCCGATGACATTCTGGTCTCTCCCGGAGCAAAAGCTTCCATAATCAATGTATTGATGTCTGTTGTTGACCCACGTGATGAAGTTATTATACCTTCACCCTACTGGGTCAGCTATACTTCTCAGGTCGAAATGGTGGACGCCCACCCGGTTCTGCTCAAAACCAGCCCCCTGTACGATTTCAAAATAAATCCCAAAAAACTGGATAAGATCCTGAATGAATTGTGTAATCCGAAATGTATAATCCTAAATTCACCCAACAATCCAACCGGAAGTGTATATACAAGAAATGAGTTAGAAAAAATTGCTGAAGTCTGCCTGAAACATAAAATACTGATCATCTCAGATGAAATTTATGAAAAATTAATTTATGATGATTTGAAGCATGTTTCAATTGCCTCAATTTCTGAACAGGTTAGAGACAATACTATCGTTATAAACGGTGTGTCAAAAGCTTATGCAATGACGGGCTGGCGCCTGGGATATGCTGCAGGCCCTACTGAAATAATTAAAATGGCAAGCAGAATACAAAGTCACACCACTTCCTGTGTGAATTCAATGACTCAAAAAGCGGCTCTGGCAGCTTTGACCAAAGACGATGGCAGTGTTGAGACAATGAGGAAAACATTTGAAATTAGAAGAAATTATCTGATCTCAGAAATGTCGACAATAAAAAAACTAAAATTCAATATACCGCAGGGTGCTTTTTATATTATGCCGAATATTGGACACTATATTAGAAATAATAAGAAAAGAATCAGAAATTCAGTGAAATTTTGCGAATTCATTTTAAAAAATTATTTAGTTGCCCTGGTGCCCGGTTCAGCTTTTGGAGCAGAAAATCATGTTAGATTTTCTTACGCTAACAGCATGGAAAACCTGGTTGAAGGTATGAAAAGATTTAAACAAGCCCTTGAAGATATGGAAAATTGATGTATGGATAATTTCAGGGAAGAGATTCTGCGCAGAAGAAATGAACGCAGAAACAAGAGGTCACCCAATTGGTTGAGCTTAGTATTTAAGTTGCTGCTTTTAATTTTTGTTGTTATTATTATTAGATTTTTTGGAAAACCCGTTG
>LKUH01000095.1 GCA_001412425.1 Candidatus Cloacimonas sp. SDB | reverse complement strand
ATATTATTATCCAATATTTTTGCATTTTAACTCTTTCAGATTTTTTTTCTTAATATTCCATAAGATTTTGCATCTTCTGGTAATTCCAAAAATACAGTAGTATTTGGTTTTGTAAAGTTGATTAATTCATTTTCGTCAGACCAGATCTTACTAACTTTAATTTTCAGGTCATCTTCTGGATCGGGATAAATTATTTCAATTTCGTCCTGCAGAGAGAATTTAGACCGCACGTCAACTTTGATTTTTTTACCATCAGTTTCGATTATGGTTCCCAGGAACTGGAACTCTCGGATATAGGAAGATGATTCATAATTTTGAGTAATTGAGGAATCAAATCCGTCAATAAAGCCTTCGGTATAAACTCTGTGGCTTATTTTATTCAGTTCGTTTATGAGGTTTTCGGAAGGTTTTCGATTATTCTTGATCTCACTCACAGCTTTTTTATATATTCTTGAGAGGTTGGAGACGTAGTAGAGACTTTTCATCCTTCCTTCGATCTTGAAGCTTGTAATACCGGCTTTCATAAGCTCTGGAAGGCGATGAAACAGGCAAAGATCTTTGGAGTTAAGGATATAGGTGCCATAATCGTCCTGTTCAATTGGGAATCTGGAATTTTCCCTTGTTTCTTCGACCAGAGAATATTTCCATCTGCAGGGATGAGAACAGTTTCCTCTATTAGCATCTCTGCCGTTCAAAAATGCACTGAGCAAGCAACGGCCTGAATAAGCCATACACATAGCTCCATGCACAAATATCTCCAATTCCAGGTCGGGTAATTTTTCTTTAATAATTTTTATTTCAGGAAGTGAAAGTTCTCTGGCGAGAATAATTCTGGCAGCTCCCTGGTTGTACCAGAATTCGGCACTTTTCCAGGATGTTACGTTTGCCTGGGTGCTTATATGGATAGGGATTTTGGGAGCATATTCTTTAACCAGCTGGAAAATGGCAGGATCGGAAACAATAATACCATCAACCTGTAAATGATTGAGAAAAGTAAGAAATTCAGGGAGTTTTTTAAGATCATTATTATGAGCAAAGGCATTGAGAGTGATATAGATTTTTTTTTGCAAGGAGTGACAGAATTGAACAGCAGCTTCCAGTTCCTGATTATTCAGATTGGAGCTTTTAGATCTGAGGTTGAGGATCTTACCGCCGGTATAAACAGCATCTGCTCCGTAGAGAAGAGCGTATTTCAGTTTTATGAAAGATCCTGCGGGGGCAAGTATCTCCATCAATTACTCATTGTTTTCAAAAAATCTGCATTACTTTTAGTTGCCAGCATTTTGTTGCGCAGCAATTCGATTCCCTGAACGGGGCTCATATTCTTCAGGACTTTTCGCAGTACAAACATTCTGTTAACTTCTTCTTTTGTAAGCAGTAACTCTTCTCTTCTGGTACCGGATTTTACTAAATCTATTGCTGGATACAATCTCAGATCACTGATAGATCTATCCAGTACAAGCTCCATATTACCCGTACCTTTAAATTCTTCGAAAATAACCTGATCCATTCTGCTGCCGGTATCAACCAGGGCAGTTGCCAGTATTGTCAGGCTACCTTGTTCCAGTGTATTTCGAGCTGACCCGAAAAATTTTTTGGGTTTATGGAGAGAATTGGAGTCAATACCACCGGAGAGTACTTTACCGCTGGAGGGTGTTACCATATTATATGCTCGAGCCAGTCGTGTAATACTATCCAGCATTATCACTACATCTTTTCCCAGTTCAACCATTCTTTTAGCTTTTTCCAGAGCCATTTCTGCAACTTGGATATGATTTCTGGGAGTTTCATCGAAAGTTGAGCTTACTACTTCGGAATTATGAGGGATAAGAATTCTTTTCATTTCAGTTACCTCTTCCGGGCGTTCATCTACCAGTAATACGATTAGATAGGTATCGGGATGATTGGTTAATATTGCGTTGGAAATATTTTGCATTAAAACTGTTTTACCTGTTCTGGGCGCTGCTACAATAACGCCTCTTTGACCTTTTCCTATGGGAGTGAAGAGGTTGATTACCCGGGTTGATACATTTTTCGGGTCGGTCTCCAGATTCAGTCTTTCCTCCGGATAATAAGGCGTAAGCTTGTCGAAATATTTTATGTCTTTGCTAACTTCAGGATATTCCCAGTTTATGGAATCGACTCTGATTAAAGCAAAATATTTTTCTTCTTCTTTAGGTGCTCTGGCGGGACCGGAAATGATATTTCCCTTTTTCAGACCGAATTTTTTAATTTGGGAACTGGAAACATAAATATCATTTCTTCCGGGAGTATAATTATTTTTCTGAAATCTAAGAAATCCGTAACCGTCATCTACAATTTCCAGACATCCGGAAACAAAGGCAAGACCTTCCTGAGTTGCCTGGAATTCTAGAATTTTATGGATCAGATCATTTTTTTTCAGATTTTTGGTATCGATATCATGCTCTTTTGCCAGTTTATTTAATTGTGCTACAGTCAATTCAAACAGGTTTTCAGTTGAATTTGGATTATTCCTCATAATTGCTCCTTTGATTGTATATTTAAAGTTTCTATTACATAATAAAAGTGAATTCGAAATTCAATTTACAGTAAGTGGTGTCAAGTAATTTAATTTTCTATTAGTTACAAAGTGATTGAGGGATAATTTTCCGGAAAAGTTTATGTTTAAGATAAACTTCTTGACATTTAAAGAAAGAACGAATTAAGAATTTAAGGATTCTTTTTAAAAATGCCGGGAATTACTTTTAAGGAGGGGGAAAATGAAAACATTTTTT
>LKUH01000094.1 GCA_001412425.1 Candidatus Cloacimonas sp. SDB | reverse complement strand
AAAATTTGATCACAAATTTTTTGTTCTTTATTACTCTTAATGAATTCTTATGGGTAATTACTTGAAACTCCATTGGTTGTTGACCACTTGCCCCATGCAATGTGGCAGCAGATAAAAGTCCAATATAATAATTTTTCTGTAAGTAATTCATCAAGTCATCAATAAACATAGTTGGAGGGATCATTCCCCTGATTGAATATTGGGGAGGAATAATGATATAAAAACCTTTTCGAACCTGAGTTAACATATTCTTCTTTTTCAAGCGAAAGATATTTTGAAGTAAAGCTTTGTTGGAAAGGTTAAATTTTTCTTTCAATTCATCGAAAGATAATATATACCTTCCCTTTGCCATAACTTCCATTATATAATTATTTATGCAATTATTCATATCTACTATCCATTACATTACGTCTGCAATACACTACGAAATATGTAGTTTATCGCAAACAAATTGTACTGTATTTTAGGAAAATAAACAACAAATATTTTCAATTATTAACTAATCTATCAAAAATCACTAGATAGAAGATCAATTATTACATCAGCATCAAGTAGCCATAATTTCAATGGTTTGACCTTCATTATCCATTAATCCCAAATCTTCAATGTAATTATCAATATCAACCCTATCAATCTGCATAAGTTCAGCAAATTTCCCTCTTGAAATAAGGCTTTTTCTCAAGCATTTCACCGCAAGTTCAATAAATTTATCTGACTGAGGTTTTACCCCCCATATATCTGATCTGAATTTTTTATTTTGTTCTTTAAATTCCGTACTATTTAATATATCTTGTACTTTTTCCCAGCTTAAATAATTCAGGTAAACCATCCTATACAATAAAGCTTGAGTGGAAATACCAAAATCCAAAGAAATATCAATAAGATCTGAAAGAGATAAGCTTTTATTCTGTTTTTTTGCAATATTTCTTAATCTTGTTTCAGTTTCTTCTTTAGGCAGCAATAATGATGAAGCATATTGATCTGCCATTTTTTCAATATCTGCAAAATATTCTTGATCTTTAATTAATTCATCTACATTAAAAATATCCCAGGTCAATAAATGAAATAATTCATGAGCTAAATCATAATTTCTTCTCCAGGGAACTTCATTAGCATTTATTACGATAATAAAACCATAATCATTTGATTTTATAGTCATAGCTGAACCTTCAGGCAGTGATTCATATAATATCTTAACTCCTTTATCCTGCTCTAATATTTCTTTTAATGATAATGCCGGTCTATTCCCCAGAGATAATAAATCTCTGGTTTTTCTAGCCAATTCTTCAAGGTCATTTTTACTTCTGATATGATTTTTATTTATATTAAAGAAATAATCTTTGTTCTTTTCAATACCCAATAATTCCTCAAAAAGATTATAATATTTAGCTTTGTATCTTATATTATTTTCAATTTCTTTTTTTCCTTTTTGTTTTGGTTCTCCTCTCCATAATATCTTCTCTTTCTTTTCAATAACTTCTTCACTTAACAATTCAGATACATCCATAATATATACTTTTGAGAATCTAAATATTTCCGTAGCTTTTAATTCCCGATTTCCATTCTCAATTGAAGATAAAATTTGATAGTTTTTATATCCCAGCTTTTCAGCAGCCTGTTTTAAGGTCAGCCCCAATTCTGTCCTTACTTTTTTTAGTTTTTGTCCTAATTGTTTGGATATCATATACACCTCAATTATAATATTATTTTATATTATATATAAATTATATAATATTTTATTATATATGCAAATATATTTTTCAATAATTACTCTTACTTTATTAAAATTTCTTCTTTTATTTTATTGTTAAATCTGAATATACAACAAATTCAACTAAACAATTGACAAGAATAACATTATATAATAATATCATTATGCTAGCATTATTTAATAGCAAGGAGATGAAATGAAAAGCTATTCTATTCGTGGAATTGACAAGGAATTAGATAAAAAGATAAAAGAATATGCAAAAAATAATAATATGAGCATCAATCAGTGGATTCTTTCAATATTGAGGAAAATTACCGGCTTAGAGCAGGAAAAGATTTTCAAGGAATACCATGATCTTGATCATCTTGCCGGTGGATGGACCGAACAAGATTTAAATGAATTCAATCAAGCTACTGCTGATTTTCGAAAGATTGATGAGGATCTGTGGGAATGATTAAAAATATATCCATTGATACAAATATATACTCTGCTTTTAAAATGAACGACCAGGAAGTTATTGACACCTTATCCAATTATACCCACATCGGATTGGATATAACTGTTATCGCTGAGCTTCTTTCAGGATTTAAAGGGGGTAAAAAAGAACAAAGGAACCGTGATGAATTAAAGCAATTTATTAACAGCCATAGAGTTGTAATTTTAAACCATGATCTGGAAACAGCAGAATATTACTGTTTAATTTACCACAATCTTAAATCCAAAGGGAAACCTATACCCACCAATGATATCTGGATTGCCGCTAATACCCTCCGGCATAATTACGCCCTGTACAGCAAGGATAAGCATTTTCAATTTATCGAATCTTTAATTCTAATCTGAAATTTCCTGAAGCATTCTTCTTCCAGGGCTGGGTAGTATTCTCCGTGTTGTGGGTAGATGTGATGGGTTGGGAGCTGTGTTTATCCCAACTTCAACCTTTTAAAAACCTATCACACGTAATATCATAATATAAGATTTATTTTATAGTATACTTAATTTTTTATAATCCAAAAATTCTTTTTCACCTATATCAAAATAACTCAATAATTTCTTATGATTGTTTCTCACATCACAAATGATAAACTCATTTGCATTTTCTATTACAAACTCTCCCATAGTAACCTGGGATAAATTATCTATAAAAGTCTGAA
>LKUH01000093.1 GCA_001412425.1 Candidatus Cloacimonas sp. SDB | reverse complement strand
TGTTTTTTTAGCATTACAAACTCCCAGTGTTTTACTGTTTTTCTTTCACTTTATGGGAGTAATTTACCTATTTATGCGCTCGTAGTCAATATATTTTTCAATGACTTATGACATTTTTCAGGACGGACTAAGCTACTAAGAAACAAAAAAGCAGAGAAATTAGAGTGAAAAAAACAGTAGGAGCAGGCGTACCGCCTGCTCCTGTTTTATAGCTAAATAATTGTAAAAGGCTCGTTAATATTCTCTAGTTTAAGAACATACTTGTAGTCTCTGCTTTCTCAGCGATCTCTACCAGCACCAACTTTATAACTTATCCTTCAACTTCGACACCACTTCATCAGCCAGCTCGCGCCCTACTTTGTCCAACGCTTTGCGTCCTGCTTTGACCTTATCGAGATCGATACCTTTAACTTTGCTCAATGAAGTTTTATAGATCTCCTCTCCACTGCTCATATCTGTAACAGAGATATTGGCATCGGCATATACAGAATACATCTCGTACATATAGGAGCCTTCACTTGTTTCGGCTTTCAACTGAATATAGAGATCGGCTGCAGCAATATCTTCTGTAAAAGTATAACCCAGTTCAGCTAATTCTTGCTTAAGTTCCGGCTCGGCGTATCGGATGTTTTCAGCTTTTCCCAGATTGCTCTCATAAGTTTCCATAAAAACACTGAGCCCACTCACATTTATTATGATCCGACCTTCCGGAAGTGGCAGACTATTAATAATATTAGTGAATAGAAATGAAGCCGTATCAGCCTCCACCAGTACATTCAAGTCAACACTCGCTTTCACGATCTGCATTTTTTCAGGAGAATTAATTCTACTGATGATCAATCGGCTTAGACCTTTTGAATCAGTACGGCTGGATTCTACCATTTCTCCTTCACCTCTGATGAATTCAAATATTAATGGCATATCCTTTACCAGCCAGTCCGACTCCACAGCTGAATACATACAGGTAAAACCGGCAGCCTTATCCTGCAGAGGTTTACCCGTCTTTGCACTCAGTGGTGACTTTGTTGGATAGATCTTCAAAGAAGCCATGAAGTCCTGCAGTTCAAAATAAATCTCGTTGTTCAGATATATCTCGCGCCCTTCAAACTCTGTAAGTAAAGGTTCCGAAATATATGGTTCTAGCGGTTTTAAAGCCTGCAAATAAAAAGTAAGAGCTTTTGTGTAATCCTGGTCTTGCCTACTCTGCCGTGCTTTGCGGAAAAGATCAAGAGACAGTGCTGAAGCCTTATCGATTTTTTTCATGCGGTTCAGTTTATATGTATCCCGCGCCAGACGATAATAGATCCAGTATTCCTCTTTATTTTCCCAGGTGTCTATCAGCTTGTAATCTTCCAGCTCTGCCTGTGTTGTAGAAACAATCTCCGCTCTCAGCTCATCTTCCAATATGCCCGATTTCTCGATTACACTGCTGAACACCTCACTTGATATGGTGACTTCAATTTCCGCAGCCAGGTTTTTAAGAGCATCATTTTTAGCTGTTTGAATGTAATCTTTGTTGTCTGCAGTCTTCCGGGCTACCCCTATCCCGATATAGTATTCATGGTCGATCGGTCTCTGCTTTACCCAGTCCGGTTTTTTTTTAGCAGATAATGGAAAGATC